>CADAPI010000187.1 GCA_902789705.1 uncultured Ruminococcus sp. | reverse complement strand
TCCTTGCCGAGGTGCTTGAGGATAGCAACGTAGTTAGGACCTGTGTATGTGAAGAGTGTAGCAACCATTACTGATTCAGCTACCTTTGAGTAGCCACCTTCAGCTGCAAACTTAGGGTTTGTGTATGTCTGGAAGCTTTCGCCCGGTGTGTCTGAGTAGCATGAGAGGTTGATGCAGTCGTTCCAGTCAGCACGCATTGCTAGCGGGAGTCCGTGAGGACCGAGGTTTTCAACAATGTGGTAGAATGAAACCTTGAGGTGATCGAGCATTGGCTTAGCCTTTGACTCGTCGTTGTCGTAAGGAACCATTTCATCGAGAATACTCCAGTCGCCTGTTTCCTTGATGTATGCTGATACTGAAAGGATCATCCAGAGCGGATCATCTGAGAAGTCGCCGCCGATGTCTGAGTTACCCTTCTTTGTAAGAGGCTGATACTGGTGATAGCATCCGCCGTCAGGAAGCTGTGTTGAAGCGATGTCGATAATTCTTTCTCTTGCACGGTCCGGGATCTGGTGAACGAAACCGAGGATATCCTGGTTTGAATCTCTGAAGCCCATTCCACGGCCGATACCTGATTCGAAGTATGATGCAGAACGTGAAAGGTTGAATGTAACCATACACTGATACTGGTTCCAGATGTTTACCATACGGTCAACCTTGTCGTTCGGAGTGCTTACGTTGAGAATTCCGAGAAGTGCATCCCATGTAGCCTTAAGTTCAGCAAGACCAGCAGCAACCTTTTCAGGTGTGTTGAACTTTTCGATCATTGCCTTAGCCTTAACCTTGTTGATTGTCTTGCCGTCAGCTTCGAACTTCTGGTCAACAGGCATTTCAACGTAGCCGAGGATGAAGATGAGAGTCTTGCTTTCGCCAGGAGCGAGAGTGATCTCCTTATAGTGTGAAGCGATTGGTGACCAGCCGTCAGCGAATGAATCTGTAGCCTTGCCAGCCATAACTGCTTCAGGATTGTTGAATCCGTTGTAGAGACCGATGAATGAATCACGGTCTGTATCGTAACCGTCGATGCTGTCGTTTACTGAGTAGAAAGCATAGTGGTCACGTCTGTCTCTGTATTCTGTCTTGTGGTAGATAACTGAGCCGTCTACTTCAACACGGCCTGTTGAGAAGTTTCTCTGGAAGTTTGTGCAGTCATCCTGAGCATCCCATAAGCACCATTCAGCAAATGAGAAGAGCTTGAATGACTTGGCAGCACTGCCTTCGTTTGTGAGAACTACCTGCTGAACTTCACCGTTGTAGTTCTGTGGTACGAAGAATGTAACTTCAGCCTTGAGGTCGTTCTTCTTACCCTTGATAACTGTGTAGCCCATACCGTGGCGACATTCGTATGAATCGAGTTCTGTCTTAACCGGTGACCAGCCTGGATTCCATACTGTACCGTTATCGTTGATATAGAAATAACGTCCGCCCATATCGATCGGTACATTGTTGTAACGGTATCTTGTTATTCTTCTGAGACGAGCGTCCTTGTAGAAGCTGTAACCGCCTGCAGTATTTGAGATCAGTGAGAAGAATCCCTGTGTTCCAAGGTAGTTGATCCAAGGATAAGGTGTTCTTGGAGAATTGATAACGTATTCTCTGTTTGCGTCATCGAAAAATCCGAATTTCATAAGAAAACTCCTTTTATGTGATATTGTGTTTTGTCGTATTCATCAAAACGATAAAGTGATTATATCATATTTTCTATTATTTTTCAAGTGATTTGATAAAATAAAGGATAAATTAAGCGGGTTATTTATGCGGATAAGGACAGGAGGCAGAGCCCCCTGTCCCGATAAGTAACTTTCAGTCTTTTTAAGAGTAAATATTTATCATTAAAGTGAAACGAAGAAGTGCTGTGAGCACTCGAAAGTCTGACCCTTGATTATCTCTCTGTATCCGCTTACAGATGGTGAGAGTGAAAGGTTCGGAGCGTTGATCATTGCTGTCATCGGTTCAGGGCAGAAGTAACCGTTGAAGCCCTGGTCATTCCAGATGATCCAGAAGCGGTATTCATCGGAAACTTCGTAGCAGATCTTTATTCCGCTTGCACGGTCCTCGGCGATGATGCCGTTGAACGGCTTTCCGTCAAGCTTAAGTCTGCCGGCAGCGTACATATCGTTATCGAGGTTCTGGAGTACCGGTACCTTTGTGCCGTCAACATATTCCTTGTCCCAGTCGGAAAGATCAAGAAGATCTTCTGTAGGAAGGCATCTTTCGTTGAGTTCGCATCTCATCATGGCAGGTACCTGAAGACGGATGTCAGCAAGCTTAGCCTCATCTACGAAAGGAGCCTGCATTGCTGTGTGTGAACCGATAGAAATCGGAAGAACCTTTTCAGAGTTGTTTGTAAATTTGATATCCTGCTTAAGGCCGTCTGCTGAAAGAGTGAATGTGTATTCAACTGTGAAATCAACCGGGAAGTACTGGTAGAATTCATCGTTGCTGTCGAAAACGAACTTTGTCTTTACCCATGCACTGTTTTCATCGTGGTTGTACTCCTCAACGGAATGTACTCTCTTGTGAAGGAAACCGTGGATGTGGTTGTTGTAGTGGTTCTTTTCATTCACCGGCCAGTGGTACTCAGCGTCAGAAGTCTTAAGAATACCGTCGGCAAGTCTGTTAGGGAAATAAAGTGTAGGCATTCCCCAGACTTCAGGTGAGTTTATAATTGTCTCAGCCGGATTGTCAGCCTTGAATCTGAAAAATTCAACTGAATGTTCTGTGTTTCTGAGACGGATAACATTACAGCCAATCTCATAAGCGATGAGCGCTGTGTAACCGCCTGCTGTAAGCTCAACACACGGTGTTCCGTTAAAGTTTATAAGTCTTGCTTCGTTCATGACGAACTCCTTTACATTGATATATTATACTGCCATGTGCATCTGTCTGCCGAAGTCTCTGATCAGAAACAGACGACAGTAACAGCCCTGCACAGCCGGCAGTAAAAATTTCCTTTATAACATCAAAACAGGCGGCCTGAGCCGACCGCCTGTTGTTTTCGATTTTAATTGTATGATATCAAATCACTTGAATGCGCTGATCTCGAAACCGAATGGCATTTTTCTCATCTTGCCGTTTACAGCATCAACGATCTTAAGAATCTGAAGTACAAGCAGCGCAAGAGAAACTAAGCCTAATACAAAGCCTAATATTTTACCAAGCACAGGAATACCGCCAAGAATCATTCTCAGTACCCAGATTACGATATCAGCAGCACATATTGTGAGTGACTGGTTTCCAACTGCCTTAGCATAAAGTGAGTCCTTATTTGATGTGATAGGAATGAAGAAAAGGAATGGAAGAAGGAATGCTACAATAGCTAAGCCTTTCTGCTGTTCCATCTCTGCCGGATCATACTGATCTGTGATTTCTTCCATCTGAAGTGAATTATAAATACCGTCCATACTACGTACCTCCTATATTTTGTTTTACCCAATTATTATTTTTTTACGAAATCACCTTTTATCCAGTGTTTCTATATAATAATTTATAGAAATATAATAGCATAAATTTCACAGAAACACCTTTTATCCAGTGTTTCTATATAATAATTTATAGAAATATAATAGCATAAATTTCACAGAAAATCCATAGAAATTTGAATTAATTTTAAATTCATCGAAAAATACAGATTATCGATAATTTTGATGAAACAAACTGTGAAACATTGTCTTTTTGCACCGTGTATTCGGCCGAATCAAATTAAAAGAGACCACTTTTGCGGCAGTCTTTTCTGTGTTAAAAAATTACTGCACAGCAAAAAAAGCAGTACCACATAATTTCAGCGGTACTGCTGTCTTGCGATAAAGTAAAGTTATTCTCAGCTTTTTAGGACTTTGTATCAAGTTCTGAAATTATCTTTATGAAACTTTCCTTGTCGGTAAACTCCTTGTAAACCGATGCAAACCTGATGTAGGCTATGGCGTCGAGGTCCTTCATCTTTTCGAGGACGATGTCGCCTATTTCGGCCGTAGTGATCTGGTTCTTCATGTCGTTGGCAAACGATGTCTCTATATCGCTTACGATCTTTGTGACATCTTCAACGCTTACCGGACGTTTCTTGATGGCGCTGTAGATACCCTTGATAAGCTTGTTCTTGTCAAACGGCTCGAATGATCCGTCCTTTTTCTTAACCATAAGAAGCGGCACATCAAGGACTTCGTAGGTTGTAAATCTTTTTAAACAGCTCGGGCACTCACGTCTTCTTCTCTTTTTCTTTTCAAGCGAACGGGAGTCAAGGACTTTGGTATCCGCGCATCCGCAGTATGGGCATTTCATAGTTTTATTTTCTCACTTTCTATCCTTTTGATAATGTTTTCTATATAACGGCAGCTGTTTATAAGATCGGAAACGCTGCCGAAATTGTTTCTGTAAAGTTCTGTAATAACCGCTCCGTCAAATCCTCTGAGGTACAGTTCCTTCAGAAGTCCGTAAATGTCAAATGTACCTGTTCCGGGTGCCAGACAGTCGGAAGATGCGTTGTTGTCGCTCATATGTACATGTATTATCCTGTTCCCGAGCGCCCTTGCTATTTCAAAGGGATCTTCGTGCGCGCGGACTGCCTGTTTTATATCGAGAACGAACTTCGCACGGTCGCCGAGGGCTTCGGACATGTGCTTCATGAAATCAAGGCTGTGGCTCTGGCATCTTGCCACATTTTCCTGGGCAACGGTTATACCAAATGATGCAGCTGCATCGGCGAGTTCGGAAAAGATCTCAAAGTAGAAGTCCTCATTTACCGCCACCACGTTCATATTTCCGTGAAGAACGAAGATACGCGCTCCGAGACGGTTCATGGCTTCGAAGTAATATTTATGGTAATCAAGCATATCCTTCACCCTGCGGTCATATCCAGAAAAGAACATCATCGGTTCTATCGGGCAGGTGTAAGGATGATAGGCAGCACATTCCGCACCGTTCCGCGAAATGATATCTGCAAGCATTTCTGTAAATTCCGGCATTACCTCACAATGGGTGTTTACGAATATCTCAGCAGTTTTAATGCCGTTTTCCATGAGTTCAGCCAGTGCTTTCTCAAGTAATTCCGGATAAAGGCAGGCTGTTGATGTCCCTGCTTTCATGGATGACTCAGGCTCCTTTATTTTGTCTTTGCATATTATTATAACATAAAACCGCCCTGTATGACAAGGCGGTTTTTTCGTGTATTTACGTTCAATCCGCCTAAACAGTAATGTGATCATATAAAAATAACGAAATAATGCGGCAGCGTGACCTTGGTTTCCGCTTTACCGTTTTTTCCTCCGATAAGCTTATAAGCCACAGACGGAGCAAAATCGTTTATAAAATTATTGAGTGATACTGTAGCATTATTGGTCGCTTTAACCTCGACCGGAACAACTTCACCGTTCTTTTCAATAAGAAATTCTATTTCATGATCATTATCCGGCTTGTAATAATAGAGCTTATAGCCCCGTTTTAATAAGGATTCTGCGATTATATTCTCGTAAATACCTCCGCAGGCATTGCCTCTGAGATTTCCGTTAAGCAGTGCAAGCTTGGTTTCAAACCCGTACATGCAGCAAAGCAGTCCTGTATCATTGATGTACAGCTTGAACTGATCCTCATTTGAATTTGCCATAAGCGGAAGATACGGTTCGTGTATATTAAAGCATGCATTGACTATTTCAGAATCTCTGAGCCACTGAACACTTCCGCCGTATTTCCGGCGTGTCTGTCCTTTTTCAACCGTAGAATACTGAAATTTTTTAAGTTCCTTAGCCAGCTGTTTCGGAACTGCATCATAACACATACGAACAAGCTGTTTTTCACGTCCTCTGGCATGTTTTGAAATATCTTCACGATACTCCGAGATTATATCGTTCTGTATTCTGTCAACTCGGTTAAAATCCTTATGCTCTGTAAAATCAGCCACAACTTCAGGCATCCCGCCGACCACCATAAATTCACGGAAAAGTTCGGTATACTTATTATGTATACTGTCAGGGACTGTTTCCCCGGACTGATAATAAGAACGAAGTACATCCACAGCGTTCTCACCGTATCCGTTTGCCCACAGAAATTCTTCAAAATCAAGAGAATACATAGTAAGCTGAGTTTCATATCCTACCGGAAGAGACTCAGGCACTTCAACACCATCATCGTCATCCTCTCCGTATGTAAGTCCCATGAGAGAACCGGAGAGTATAACATCAAAACGCATATCTTCCGCAAGGAATTTTACAGCAGTACGCGCATTGCCGCAGCGCTGGATCTCATCAAGGAATATGAGCGTGCTTCCCGGCACAAGACGAAAATCCTGAAGATTGGCCGTAAGCCTTTTCAATATATCTTCTGACGTAAGATCACCGTCAAACACAGCCCTTAACTCCGGTCTGCGAAAGAAATCTATATGAACGAATGAATCATATTCATTTTTTCCGAATTCTTTAACAATAAATGATTTACCAACCTGACGTGCGCCTCTGATAAGAAGACATTTTCTGATCTTATCATTTCTTCTTGCACTCTTCCATTCAAGAAGATCTGAATATATCTTTCGTTTAAGCATTTACGCACCTCCGGGATAATTTTTGATTTAATTATACATAAAAAAAGAACCTCTGTCAAGCTGTTTTTGCATAAAAAAAGAACCTCTGAGAAGCTAAAACTGCATAAAAAAAGAGCCTAAGAAGGCTCAAAAATGCATAAAAAAAGAATTGTCAACCATTCAAGTGTACCGGTCAATAAAACAGCTTATTCAAAAGGCAACCCACGGGTGTCTTTTCTGGTAATAGTACGTCGAAGGCGTTCATTTAAAATGGTGGTGCCTTCGGCACAATAATAAAGGCAGGTCGAACGACCTGCCTTTACCTTTGGTTATTGCGGCAATATGAAGGCAAATAAATCATTATTGAATCAAAACCTCTTGAAATATGATTCAAATAATGCTATAATTGAGTCAGAAAGGAGTGGATTTAATGAAAACTATCAGTATCAGATTAGACGATTCAATTTATGAAGAACTTAACAGCATGCTAAATGCTATGGGACAGACCAAACAGACATTCTATGAAACCTTTACCAGAACCGCACTAAGAGAACGCTGCATTCCTTTTATGGTTAAAGCTCCGTTAAATGAAGTGAACACTGAATCCGTTTCCAAACTTGAAGCTTTCGAGAAGCTGGAAGCTATCAGACTAAGAAATGCCGGCACAATTGATTATGACAAGGAACGCGAGGAGGCGCTTGATGAAAAATACGGCGCTGTTGATTGACACAAATGTAATTTTGAATTATCTTACAGGGCGCTCTGATCAGTATCTTGATTCGTCAATTAAAATCGTAAAGAAGTGCGCAAGTGGAGAATGTACGGGATATATTGCTTTCCATACGCTTTCAACATTATGGTATGTACTTAGAAAATGGTCGGACAAAGAAAGAAGAGACAGTCTGAAACTTGTATGTCAGATTTTCACCGTTGCTTCAGCCTCTCAGAGTGAAATCCTTGCAGCTATTGAAAATGATAAGTTCTCAGATTTTGAAGATTGTCTTCAGGATAAATGTGCCAAGGACGTTGACGCTGACTATATTATCACCTGTAATATAAATGATTTTAAAAATTCAGATATTCCAGCGATAACTCCTGAACAATTTATAAATCAGATCTAAAAAAATGTGCGCCGATGGCGCACTATCAGTACTAAAGGCAGGTCGAACGACCTGCCTTTACCTTTATCTGGTGATTTCTTTGCAAATTCCTTATTTCTCATCCCTCAGGCTGAGTACAGACAAGCTGACTGCCACGGATATGACGACGTACACTGCGCACATGGCAAATATCTTTGCGGAGCTGAAGCCGGAGGTGATATTCTTCATCATGTATGAAACGAGATAGGTATAGGCGACGGCTTCGTGTCTCGGATCAGACATGAAGACTATTGCTTCACCTACTGCCACAGGAACGGTCGTGAAACCTGTCATGGACGAGATGGCGAATATTACTGACATGACCATTCCCCTTGTAAAGATCGTCATGGTGTTTATGAGCATAAGAAATGCCACCGACATAAAATAAACAAGGATAAACATTTTAATATAAACGGCGTCAAGACCGACAGGTCGTCCTTTTATTACTCCATAGAAGAGATATGAAAGAGTACATACAAGCAGATATATGACCGTAAAGAACAGTAATGTGACTGCTGTACGTGCAAAGAAGATGGCGCTCTTTCTTCTTACGGACGGAATTATATTCTTGATAAATCCGTTGGCGTGGTCGGCCGAGAACAATGCGGAAAGATATATCGCGCAGACTGCACACGGCAAACCCTGAGAGAGAACGTGCAGTGCTGCAGATGAAACTGTAATCGTATTATTTTCAATAAACATACTGAGTATCGGTATCTTCTGCTCGATCGCGGGGAGGAACACGCACAGGCAGCAAAGAAACAGAGATATCACGAGTCCGACCGAGCGTGACATTCTGTAAAAATACATTTTAATTAACCCTGTCATCTGTCTGACCCCCGTTTTCATCCACAATTTCAATATAAACCGATTCAAGATCGGAACCGGTACGTTTCGAACCGATAAGCCCTGCGCTTTCAGCCACGCATTTGTTTATCGCAATGACCTCATCCTCAGCCTCTGCACCAAACACCTGTATTGTCCGGCCATCTGCTATCTTTATTTCATTATCAAAAGCCTTTCTCAGCGCTTCGGCTGCTTTTTCCGCATCTGCTGTGATTATCTCAATGCAGGCACCGAGTCTCAGGCTTGCCTCGTCTACTTCCTTTATGAGCTGTCCATTATTGATTATCCCTACTGTATCGGCCACCTTGTCGAGCTCGCTTAATATGTGGCTTGATATCATGATGGTCACTTTTTTCTCATCACGGAGCTTTGTAAAAAGATTACGCATCTGCAGTATTCCCTGCGGATCGAGGCCGTTTATCGGTTCGTCGAGTATGAGAAACTCCGGATCTCCGGCCAGAGCCATCGCTATCCCGAGGCGCTGTTTCATGCCCAGTGAAAACTGCCCGGCTTTCTTTTTGCCGACGTTTTCAAGGTCAACGAATTTAAGCAGTGAATCAGCGTAATCCTTACTGTAACTGCCTTCGAGAAGGCACTTGCACTTAAGGTTTTCATACGCTGTCATATCGTAGTAAAGTCCCGGATTTTCAATAAGGCAGCCGGTTTTAAGGATACCGCCGCCACCGGAATGCTTAATTA
>CADAPI010000186.1 GCA_902789705.1 uncultured Ruminococcus sp. | reverse complement strand
CAACTGCGTCTGCACTTCTCGCTGTTGGACCAGAACTACCTTGTTCACCTCCCTTTGGAAGATGAAGAGGGTATGCCCGACATCACTTGGGCATCGAACAACGTCAAGGAGTTCGCCATCACCGAATGCGCCTTCCTCTTCCCCGACTCGGGCAACTACCTCCTCAAGGTCTGGCCCGACGCGGAAGTAGAAAATATCCTGTCGCTCACCGCAACGTTGGAATAAAAAGGACAGAGATAAGGAGTGGCCGCTCCGCCCTCCTATAGATACACAGAAAGGGATGAGTTCTTGCACGCAAGACTCATCCCTTTCGCACTTAGAACGCATCGTATTATTTGGGCCGATAGACATTCTTTCCGTCAGCCGTATGGAAAGTACTGTCATGCACATTATAGAACGGTTCTGTCCATGCATCCTTAAAGACAACAGTATTTATGATCTTGGCTATGTCATGCGCCGGATCCTGTCTATAAATTTTTATTTCAGGCTTTATCTTATAATCTGTATTTTCATATATCCAGTCAGATATTTCTTTCTCTGTCTGTTCTGCTGCAAAAAAGTCCTTTTCAAATGACTTTGCGTGATATCGCGATGAAAGCTGATCGAGTGCAGACTGTTCATATTGATAAATGTCATTGAGCCACACTGAATTGCTGCTTCGGCAGTACGCATAACCATAATCATCATTAACTGCACGATACACAACGCGGTTTTCCGCACGAAGATCTTCCATATCATCAGCGCAGAGTGCTTTTACCATCTCATCTCTGGTGTTTCCTGCAGCACATTCAGCAGTCATGGAAAGAGCAGTGTAAAAACTTGCCGGTGAGTAAACCGGATTATTTACGCTGTTTTTATCTTCAGTCTTAAAGAGTACATCCGCTGTAGTATTGCAGACAAATTCCATGTACCCTTCTGCGCCGATCTTTTCTCCTATCTCACTGATACTTAAAACTTCCGGCCTGTACGGTTCTTCATCTGTGCAGCCTATCTCAGTTATTCTTTTGGCGATAAACTGCTTCAGCGTTGGGAGATCAAGAAGATCGACCGCATCGTCGTACAGAACATTTGCAGCTTCAAGAGCTGCCTCTTCTCTGATAGTGAGATCCCCGAGAAGATGAAGTGACAGTATGGTAAGGTCGGTTACATTTACCTGACCGTCCATGTCAATATCACCGTAAACTACTTTCCCCTTATAGGATTTTTTCTCCGTACTCTCCGCCGCAGTTGTAAAAGCCCTGTCACTCCACACCGTTCCCATACACGCTGCCGCCATGACAAATGCTGATACCGCAGCCATAATTCTGTTTTTCTTCATTTTAACCATCCTTTCATTATTAAAGCTTTCTTTCTGTTCATACATTTTTTTGAAAATAGAATATTATATGTCTGCCGGGTAAAACCTTTATGTTTTCTATCCCTCTGTCCTTATAGTGTAAAAAAAATCTTTAAGGTAACAGCGTTTTAAAAAAATTTACCGGCTTATTTTTCAAAGCCGGTGTTGTTTGTTTTAAAGTATCATTTAAGGACATCAGCTCCGCCGGGGCGGAGCTGATAATCGATAATGGAGCTGTTCGGCGAACAGCTCCATCACCGTTTATGTAAGAATGAATTAAGAAAAACTCTGCAGTTTAAAAGCTGATCTTTGTCAGTTTAAAGTTTTCAGCAAACTTCAGCATGTTATCCCTGATCATTCAGGTGATTCATTCGGATTGTCAACGATACCTGCGAATACTGGTATGTTGTTTTTGTCAGTAACATAGTAGAAGAATGGCCTGTCAAGTGTGAATTCAACTCGTTTGTCCGGAGGTGCAGGACAAGTTGTTACTATTGCTACAACTGTATATGCAGCGCCCTCGCAGCCCTTTTCATCAACTCTGATCCTTGCTTCATGGTCGATCATGCTCACCTTGGCACCAGGGATACCGTTTTTATCGTAGTCAACAACTGCGTTGAAATCAGCTTTTAAATCATCAAAAGCATCTGAAACACCCATCTGCTTTGTCGCGTCTATGAGATCAAACTTTGATGCAACTTCAAACTCAGGTACTGTAAGGGTAACGGAACAGTTCGCAAAGTCAAGCTCTCCTGCATAAATACCTGCTAAAGTTTCACTGTCAGAAATGATATTCTTTATATCAGTGCCTTCATCAGGAAGAACAAAGTTCATTTTATATCCGTCACGAAGATCTTCAGCATAAAACATGAAATCATCTGCAAATCCTACTTTTCCGTTTTCACGTTTCTCCATAAATTTACAGTTTTCATCTTCACCGTCCGGTTTATGGAAAGCACTCGTTTTAGTTTCACTGAACTCTTCGTCCCAGGTCTCTTTAAAGGAAACAGTGTTGATTATCTTCATGATCTCCGATTCCGGATCCTCGATCTTAATTTCAGGCTTTATCTTTCCGCTTGTGTTTGTACAGATCCATTCCGATATCTCTTTTTCAGTCTGCTTTGTATTATTTCTGAAATCTTTCGCAAAAGAAACAGCATAATAATCCTTTGCTATCAGGTCAAGTGTATCCTGCTTAAACTCCCACTTGTCATTTAACCAGAGTGAATTTGCAAGCAGACAGTAAGCCTGAAAATCATCAAAATTAATTGAACGGAAAAGAACGTCATTTTCCTTACGGACACTTTCGATATCCTCAGCGCCCAGTGCCTTTACTATCTCGTCTCTTGTATTGCCCTCTGCACATTCAGCTGTCATGGACAGAGCCATATAATAGCTGAGAGGTGAATATACCGGATTTTCCTCACCCTTCGAATCTACGGTGTCAACGAGAACATTTTTTGCTGAAGCGGCAGCAAATTTCATGTATCCTTCTGCATCGATCTTATCACTTATGCTACTGATATTCTTCAGATCAGGTGATGCAAGAGCACCCGCAAATGATGCTCCGAAAGCAGATACTCTCGGCTCGATTATTTCATTTTTCAGAAGGACAAAATCGGCAACATTTAATTTCGCGTCAAAGTTTTCATCAGCTCTTGCGGCTTCGTCCTCCTTTAATTCACCCGCTCCGTCAAAATACTGTGACATGGTGAGAATATCCGCAGCGTCAATTTTGCCGTCACCGCTTATATCTCCGGTATATTCGTAGGTATAGCCTGCACTGACCGCATATCTTTCCGCAAAGGCACCACGGTGTCCTCTGAACACAGTGTCCTTGTCAAGCTCAAGATCTCCGATGACTGTAACCGTATCACTCAGAGTAACTGTTTTCAGATCATCAGTATTCTTAAACGCCACATCCTGCAGCTCGTAAATACCGTCCGAAACTATTACGTTTTCTGAACCGGTCAGATCAACAGATTTATAACCAAGAGCAAATATGTTTCTTAATCTCTGATCTCCTTTTTCATAATTACTAACCGGCTCACCATACATGCAGACAGACGGTACTACAAACGTATCCGGTCTGTCATCTGATTTTATACTACTCATTACAGTATAATTAGCACTTTTACCTGCATAAAATACCACCTTGCTGTTTTCGTCAACAGTACCAGTGTATTTGGCGCTGCCGCCTTCAGCGAAACTTACAGTCGACGGACGGTAAAGTCCCGACACCACACATCCGCATGTCAGCACCAGCGCTGCTGTTGCTGCTGTTATCTTTTTAAATTTCTGTTTCATAGCTTACCCCTGCCTTTTCAACTTTTTTCTTTCTTCTCTTTTTTCTTTATGTTTGTCTTATGAAAATAGAATAATATGTTTTTGAAATGCCTGCAGAACTGATGATCAGATCATCCCTCCCCGTCGCAGCACCTTATCCGCAGATGCTGCGACAAGATATTTCAGCCTGATCATAGTTTCTGTTTTTTCATCTCTGTCTATACAGTGTAAAAAAAATCTCTAAGGTAACACACTTTTTCAAAAAAAAATTTCCGGATGTATTATCAGCCGGTTTTTCTATAGCAGTCTTCGGCCCGCAGGGGTGAAGACTACCTTTATAAAGAACCAGCGGGAGCACCGGATCTTTACCGGTACTCCCGCTGGCTTTATTTATTCAGAGTAATCCATATGGATGAAAATTACTGTATCAATGCCGCACCCTGATCTCATTGAGATGAAGCAAAGTTTTACTTTCAGTGTTTTCAGAGGCCGGAACTACTGTAATGTAGTGAGCAACACTCGCAAGATTTGTCATAAATTCAGGTACTTCCTTATCATAGTAAAGATGAACATTGCCGTCTTTATCAATTTTTACTCTGGTCAGAGTAAATTTAACTCCGTTGCAGCCTTCTGAATAATCGATCATAACTGCAAGTCTGTTAGTTTTAAAGAATTCCTCGCTTACTTCTATACCTTTCTTTGCAAGGTTTTCATTTTCATTGCTGTCTGTGCCGATATATTCATCGTAATCATCCATTGAAGATATCATTACTGCTTTATATCCGGCCATCCATTTATCCCTGTCTGCACCGACTATTACAGTCTCGTATCTGTCAGTGATATCGGTAATATCCCCTGTAACATCAGAATTAACTATTCTCACACGGGAAGCATAGATCTGGGCAGGATAGGTTTCATAGATATAACCGTCATATTCGACTACGACAGTGTCACCGACCTTAAACTTCTGCTCAACTGCATAATCAGCCATGATCAAATCACATGATCTCAGTTCTTTTGAACCTTCTGCAGGGATCAGAAGCATTTGTCCATCCTTTACTTCCTTTACAACCGCAGTCATTTCAGTAGTTCTTCGGTAATCAATTTTATATTTATCAAGATCAGATATCGTTACCATACCGCTTTCAAGAGCTTCCTTAACGTTCATCCTGCTTCCGTCGGAAAAAGTACATTCAACATACGCTGACTTAATACCACCGAATTCATATCTGAAATATTCGTCTTCATAAAACTTTTCGATAGCTGCAGGAACTGAAAGTGAGTCTCGTTCAGTTATATCCACAATACTTTCAAGCGTAATATTGTTAAACTCACGCCTGCTTATCTTCTTAGAAAGATACTGTCTGAACTTTGCAAGATCTGCGAGGGATAATTCCCCGTCACCGTCAGCATCAGCTGCTTTCTTCTGATCTTCAGAAAGATCCCTGTCACCTAAAAGTGCGAGTGAAAGTTCGGTAATATCAGTTACATCGATTGTTCCGCTTGCATCTATATCTCCGTGTATGACATCAGTTTCCGCATTCACAAAAGGTACCGGTAAAACTGATATTCCGACCGCTGATGCAGCTAACACTGCACTTATAATTCTTTTTTTCATAAGAAATTCCTCCTCTTTGCGTGTCCCTGGTATATAATAAATTTATCTTTACGATTTCACCCGAAGGTTATCCTTTTCTGATTATTATACACATAACCGCTCCTAAGTTTTCTGATTGGCAATGAAGTTTGTGAAATTTGCATATCATACGTCTCGGCAATTTAGCAAATACGAACAACAAATATCCATTGGGAAGGTCTTGTTTATTTTCTTTATCGACACGCAGGTACGATTTTTAAATAGCTGTCTTCGACCACGAAGGGGTGAAGACTACCTTTATACAGAGCAAACGGGAGCACCGGATTTTGATTTACCGGTGCTCCCGCTGGCTTTACTCAGAGTAATTATTGATGATTATTTCAATATTGGAAAAACAACTTATCCTTCAGTCGGTTGACCTTCACTTGTCCGCTATTTCATTTAAATGAGTCACACGCCCATAAATGGTGAGCTGCCGAAGGCAGCTATTTGATAGTATCAGGCATCGCGATGCCTGATACATTTGGGGATATGTCAGTCTACTTTTTCTTTAACCCAGTTTAGCAGTTCTTCATCATTAATTAATCCGGCTGCAAGTTTTATGATTATATCTGCCAATTCGTTGCTGTTGATTTTAAGACGATAACCGTTTAAATCTAAAGTTACCAGCAAGGCTATAGTTCCTATCCTCTTATTCCCGTCATGAAACGGATGATTTTGAACCAACCCAACACATAGTCTTACAGTCTTTTCAAGAGTAGTTGGAAAGAATTCATTACCTCCAAAACTCTGGAATGGAGCGCTAAGTGCTGAATCTAAAAGGGCTTCATCACGAACACCGTAAGTACCACCATATCTTTTAATTTGCTGCTCGTGGAGTATCAGGATTTGTTCACGTGTTAGTATTTTCATTTAGCCAGTTCCTTAAATGCTTCATCATAAAGATCCATCATTTTATTAGCGGATGCGATTACATCATCAGTTGCTGCATCCTCTAACTTTTCGGCTTTAGAAAAATCAATAACTAGATAACGCGGAGCATTGTTTTTAAAAACTACCGCCTGACCATATTTATCAACCACACGTGCCACTTTTGAAAAGTTCTGATTTGCTTCTGTCATAGAGACCACTGTATTAGTATCAATTGTCATAATACTCCCTCCTGTCTTTTTTCTAATTATAACATAAAAATAGGATATATTCAACCTATTATTTTACTCAGATATAAATGACTAATTTACGATTGACTAAATTTCATTGCTGTGTTATAGTAATAATAAGGAGGGATGATCATGTTTATCGGACGAAAAAA
>CADAPI010000185.1 GCA_902789705.1 uncultured Ruminococcus sp. | reverse complement strand
TTAAAAAATATTAAAAATCAATGGAGATAAATCATGGTTTCGTGTGTATAATGAATAGAAAGCACATAATTGCTTTGAATGAACATTATCATTCGGACAAGCGGTTTTAACCATTATAACAAATGTCCACACCCCTGTAAAGCGGGGAAAAATGAAAGGGATGTATCTGTATGAAAAAAATAATAGCAGGGATTATGGCAGTATCGATTATGGCTTCTTGTGCGCTTCCGTCAGTTTTTGCGGAAGAGGTTTTAACGGAAAACGAGGCTTCTGTATCTGAAACAAAGACAGAAAGCGGATATACAGGAACGATGAAAGAGATCATTGGAAAGTATGAAGCTGAAGGTGCACTGGTTTTTGATCTGGCCCGCGGATGAAGGAAGACATAATCTTAAAACACTCGTTATTGAACCGGACGGCAAAGTTCATTACTTAACCGATGAGTCGTATGATATCGTTACGATGAAGGACGGAACAGAACCACCGTATGAACAGGTGAACGGCCGATACCTGGAAAAGAACAGAGTGGAATTTGTAAAAGAAGAAGGAAGCAATTCATATCGTTTCACTCCGAGCGGAAACCAGTTTGAGGATGAAATGCTTAATGTGCTGAATAAAAACAGCAATGTTCTTTCTCTTGATGAATATATCTGTGTGAAAGAACATAAGATCGACGGATTCACGCTTATTATCTTTTCGATTGATCCACTGGACAAGGATGAGTTCCTTGAAAAATATTCTATGCTTGATCTTGAGTATATGAAGGAAGAAGATGAAGAAGACGGTAAGGCATACTATTTCAGCTGCAAACCGGAAAACTGGTCGGAGGATGATTTCAATGCCTTAAAAGAACTGAATAAAAGGCGTGATATCGGCAACTGGTTTGCTGTGGAACCGGAAGCCGGTCAGGAGACAGGAGAGGTAACTCACAGAAATCTTTATACAGCGTCATCTGATGGGGTATTCATTGGCTGGCTGAATAAGAATGATGTTGATTACGAGATAATTGAACCGGATATTTTCGCATATGACGAGGTACACCGGAGCGGTCTCGTTCCTTCATTCTATCAGCCGTGTGACAGAAATACTTCAAATATACTTGAATGTTCCTTTGATATGAATCATGCCGGCGAGATATGCTATCTGTACGACGAGCTTGTTGTTTCAGAAATAAAAACATATGATGGAAAGAAACTGCCGGTCGATGAACTGAATAAAAAACTGAAAGATGCTGTAATCGTAGAAGTAGAAGGAGAGTATGGCCTTATAAGTGGCAGCATAACTGCAATGTTAAGTGCAGCAGAAACTCTTGCCTCATCATGCAGCGACATTAAGGAAATTTCAGCTTTATGGAGCTGGAAAACGGCTGACTGGAAATTTGATAAGATAACCTGCTATTTATACAATACGAAAAAGACGGGAAAACTGCAGACTCCTGAAGAAGTGATCGCTATCTGTGAGGAAATAGCTCCGGTGGCAGATACCAGCATCAGTTTTGTAGACGGTGATGAAAATGAGAAATGCATAACAGTTTCTTTCGATGAAATTCTTTCATCTGAAAAAGGTCTTAGCGAAAAGCAGATCCTCGCGATTGAAAAACTGATGGGTGGATGCTATGGTATAACGATAAGACCTGAAATGGTAAGCGGTACAGAGAACAGGGTAAGAAAGTATGTAGTTCCGGTATATAACTCCGGTATTTACTTTACTCTTTTCGGTTTGCCGCAGATCTGGGATGATGAGCTTGTCGAAGTAAGAACGACAGACGGAGAGAAGTACTACACTTTCGGAGACTTCAGACAGAAGTACAGTTCATTAAGTGATGTTCCGGGTGCAGATGGCGTGGTACCGAAGTATTACGTCGATAACAGTACTGTAACGCTCAGAACTCTTGATACTGATGAAGAGGTATGCAGTCTGAAAAATTTTGTAGTAAAACACAGAAATAACCCTGCATCACATTACGATTCGAGCGGCAGCTATGCCGGAAATGACAGATATGATATTTTTACCCCGACTGTTGCTCTGGAGGAACCTGAAAATCCGGTGGCCGAAGCTAAAATAATGACCGGCGATCTGAACAGTGACAATAAAGTTGATATTACTGATCTGTCATACCTGTCACTCTGTCTTATCGGAGACATGGAACTGAACGATGCTCAGAAGAAAGCCGCTGATGTTGACGGAGACGGTGAAGTAAAACTTGCAGACCTTGCAAAGATGAGACAGTTCCTTTCCAGAAAGGTTAGTTCGCTTAGCTGATACAATAAGGTGTACATCTGCGTCTGTGACGCAGATGTAATATAAACAGCGCGCCGCAGGCGCACCGAGAGAAATCGGAACGCCTGCGGCGTGTTGTTTTTTTATTGTGAATTTTCCTTTAGCCACTTTACCAATACCTATAAAAATGGTATAATAAAAAGGTGATGCCAAAGTGAAGCGGTGCTGATCTGCGGCTGTTACTGAATTTTTACCGACGGAGGAAACAGTAAGTGGGAACTCTTAATGAAAAAAGAATAAACCGCATAGTCCAGACCATTCTCGAAGACTACGAGGATGACCGTACAATAAATAAGACAGATTTCTGCAACCAGCCGGATAAGGAGGCTATAACGGGGATCATTGAAAAGCTGCTCAAGATCATGTATCCGGGTTATTTTGATGACAAGGTCTACAGGGTCTACAGTATAAAAAACAATCTTTCGGCTGCTATCGAGGATATCATTTATCACCTCAACAAGCAGATCAAGATCGTTCTCCGCTACAACGCCGATATGTTCGGCATGCCGGATGAAAAACTGAGTGTGATGGCTGAGGAGATTACCTGTGAATTCATGGAGAAGATCCCTGAAATACGTGCGTTCCTGGAAACAGATGTACAGGCTGCATTTGACGGGGACCCGGCGGCGGTAAGCAAGGAGGAAGTTATTCTTTCCTATCCGGGTATATATGCGATAACCGTCTACAGGATAGCACATGAACTGTTTAATCTCGGAGTTCCTATGATACCGAGAATAATGACCGAACACGCACACAGCATAACGGGTATCGATATCCATCCGGGTGCGACTATCGGAAAATACTTCTTCATCGATCACGGTACAGGCATCGTAATCGGCGAAACTACTGTGATCGGAGACCATGTTAAGATGTATCAGGGTGTTACCCTCGGCGGTCTCTCCACAAGCGGCGGACAGAGGCTCAAGGGCGTGAAGCGCCATCCTACAATAAAGGATAACGTTACGCTTTACTCCGGTTCATCGATACTCGGCGGCGAGACAGTCATCGAGGAAAATGTCGTTGTCGGAGGTAACACCTTCGTTACGGAATCAGTTGCAAGTGATTCGCGTGTAAGTATGAAGAAGCAGGAACTTCAGATCAAGAACAGAAAAAAGTGAGGCCGGTATAAAATGACGATGACAGTTGAGGCTATGAAAGAACTTGCCCCTGATGGCTGCCAGATAATCGATATACGAAGCGAGATGGAGCTTTCCTACGGAAAAATTCCGGGAGCTGTACATATAAAACAGGATGACCTTTACGGAAATGAATATATCGACAGAAGCGGAAAACCGGTAATCATCTGCTGCAGCAGAGGTGAATTCAGCGTTGAAGCTGCAGAAAAACTCCGCGAAGAAGGCGTAAATGCATTCAGCCTCGAAGGCGGATACCGTGCATGGCTTATGGATGCGATAAAGGAACCGGCAAACGGTGTTTCTGCAGAAGACGTGGAAATGAGTCTGCGCAAGAAATTCAAGAAGAACATCTGGTGCAGATTTACGAAGGCACTCAATATGTACGAACTGATAAAGCCGGGGGATCGTATTGCAGTCTGCATTTCCGGCGGCAAGGATTCAATGCTCATGGCGAAGTGCTTTCAGGAACTTAAGCGCCACAACAAGTTTGAGTTTGACGTAAAGTACCTTGTTATGGATCCGGGATACAGTCCGGACAACAGACGTATTATTGAGGAGAACGCGAAGAACTTAAATATTCCGATAGAGATTTTCGAGTCACAGATATTCGATTCGGTTTTCAATATCGAAAAGTCGCCGTGCTATCTCTGTGCGAGAATGAGAAGGGGACATCTTTACACATTTGCAAAGCAGCTTGGCTGCAACAAGATAGCTCTCGGACATCACTACGATGATGTTATTGAAACGATCCTCATGGGAATGCTCTACGGCGCACAGGTCCAGACCATGATGCCGAAGCTGCACAGCACGAATTTCGAGGGAATGGAACTTATCCGGCCGCTTTATCTGGTACGTGAGGATGACATCAAGGCGTGGCGTGACTACAATAATCTTCATTTTATCCAGTGTGCATGCAAGTTTACCGACACATGTGTAAGCTGCGACAACGAAGAAAACCAGTCCAAACGCATCGAAATCAAGAATCTTATAAAGACACTGAAGAAGACCAATCCGCTGGTCGAAAGCCACATTTTCAAGAGCGTCGAGAATGTCTGTCTTGATACGGTCATTGCCTACAAGAAAGACGGAGAAAAGATCAGCTTCCTCGATCACTACGATGATAAAGAATAATACATAAACAAGAGCCTTTCTCGGATATTCCGTGAAAGGCTCTTTTAGCATTTGTGTAATCTAAGCTCATGCGGAGAGGGGCACATCAGACATACCCGGTTGTCATGGAGAGTGCAGGGCAGGAGGGGACTTTGCAATTCTAATCCTGCGGGGGTGGAGGGGCGAAGCCCCTCCGCAAAAAAGCCCCCTCCTTGGGGAGGGGGGTGGGGATCACGATTCAAAATCCTCCACATCTATATCCGGTGGTGCGTCAATCTCTTTACCGACGTATCCGCCGTTTTTTCGCCTTTGTTTTACACATTCAGTCAGCAGGTACTCTATCTGTCCGTTCACTGACCTGAAATCATCTTCCGCCCATGATGCGATGTCGTTGTATAGTTTTTCGGACAATCGGAGCGGAACCTGTTTTTTTGCTGCCATCAGTAAAGACTTCCCGAATTAACTACAGGCTGAGCATCGTGGTTGCCGCAGAGAACAACGAGAAGATTTGAAACCATTGCGGCTTTTCTCTCGTCGTCGAGTTCAACGACATTCTTTTCAGAAAGCTGTTCAAGAGCCATTTCAACCATGCCTACAGCACCGTCAACGATGAGCTTTCTTGCGTCAACTACTGCTGAAGCCTGCTGTCTCTGGAGCATTGCTGCTGCGATCTCCGGAGCGTATGCAAGGTATGTGATACGTGCTTCGATGATCTCGATGCCGGCTATCTGAACTTTTTCCTGGATCTCGTCACGGATACGTCCCGCAACGATCTCGCTTGAACCGCGGAGGCTGCCTTCATCGGCAATGCCGTCGCCCGTTGTGTCTACATTTTCAGCTACATCATAAGGATAGAGTCTTACGATATTTCTGAGTGCTGTGTCGCACTGGAGTGAAAGATATTCCTTGTAGTTATCTACTTCAAAAACTGCCTTTGCAGTATCAGTAACACGCCACATAACTGCGATGCCGATCTCGATAGGATTGCCGAGGCAGTCGTTGATCTTCTGCTTGTTGTTGTTGAGTGTCATGATCTTGAGTGAGATCTTCTTGCTTGCCGGAGAAAGCTGAAGGCTTGTAACGTCAGAACCGGTTCCGCTGCTGAGTGCAAACATTGAACCGCTGTCACCGGCAACGTCACCGCTCTGTCTGAGTTTTGTTGCAGCAGCCGGGTTGAAAGCTGTGCAGAAAGGATTTACCCAGAAGAAACCGTTTTACCGAAGAGTGTGAGCACGAGTGCTTCCTGCGGCTTTAAAACCTTAAGGCCCAGTGCAAGGATCCAGCCGAGCAGTACCCAGATGATCGAAATTACGCCGAGAACTGTTCCGATTCCTGTGCATGATGAAATTCCGATCGGAATGAGCGGAATAGCAACAAGATATGCGATAATGATGAAGATAAGCATAGCCATGCCGTTTTTGTTGGTTGTAATGATTTTCTCTTTCATGTTGTACCTCCCCACATCTGAGATGTGTGTTCTGTATTTATCTTAATATCAACAACGTTTCTTGTTGATATCATCATGATATCATATTAATTTTCATTTGTCAATATTTTTCTGAATGATCACGTTGAAAAATTTTTGTGTGTATGATACAATAGTAGTATTGTTTAAATAAAAGTATATAAACATAGCAGAAAGGAAGACGATAATCATGCTTGAAACGAGGAAACTATTTAAAAAGTACAGGCCGAAAAAGGGGAAGGAAGTCATTGCGGTAGACCGTATCTCACTCAGATGGTGGGCTGCCAAAGCAGCCAATTGAAAACAGTGCATCCTGGCGGGATGCACTGTTGGTGCGGTTCATAGTGGTGCGTTGAATAACCACCGTAATTATGGTATACTGAATAACATAGCTACACTGAAATATGACTTGAATTGCAGGTGGTTCTATGAACATCGAAGAACTTAAGAATAATACAGAATATGCTGATACATATGACGGCATGGATATAGAAATGACCTATGCAGAAAAACCTGAATTTAGACTGCTTTTTGATAAGTGTTATTTCAGTAATATCTTCGGAGAACCTGATTTATCCGGTAAAGGGTGGAACGGATTTACCCGTGACTGGCAGCAGATGGAGCGTGCTTTTTCCATTGAAAATCAGCATCCTGTGCCGATAGATGATATTGATGAATATCTAACTGATCTGTATAGCTACAAAAGCAGAATGGAAAATTACAAAAACCCGGATTCGTTAAAAGTGTATCTGCTGATCTGTAATTTTCTTGAATATGCAAAGATAAACGGATTTACCGTAATGGTAGAAGAGCAGTGAAATAATAATACATATAAATATAACCGGAGGAAAAATCACTATGAAAAAATCAATTGAAAAACCATTCTTCACACCGCATCCGGTACTTATCATCGGAACATATGATGCAAATGGAGTTCCGAATGCCATGAACGCTGCATGGGGCGGACAGAACAGAGCAGTCGGTGACAGCCTTGGCCCAGTAAGAAGTATCGGAAGAAGGTTTGAATAAATGCCAGAGTGAATCTAAACTTAATAACATATAGTCAAACGGGTGTCTCAATAAAAAGAATAAATAATAAACCGCAATGGTCGTCTCTTAGAGGCGGCCATGATTTTTTAGTCGAAATAAGAAAAAGCTTTTTATTGGAAACGAATCCGTATACTGCTTACAGAAAGCAGTATGCTTCTTAAACTGGCTGATCAGACATGAAACCGGCATCCTCATCACGTTCCTTCATTTCGGAATAAGACAGGTCGTTGTTATTTTAGTAATAAGCGTAGCAGTCGCAGCACTCGCAAGCTTCTTCCCGGTTAAAAATACCGCAAGCAAGAAGCCTATTGATGCTATAAGAGGAAGATAAATGTGGTAATTCATTAGATCACACATTGACATTCTGATAAAGTTATGATAAAATTATGATAAAGAAGAGCAACTTAAGCTAATTTCAGAGGTGATTTTATGATAGATATTCGACCGGTATCAGATTTACGTAACAAATATACAGAAATTGAAGCTGTGGTAAATGAAGGAAGACCTGTTTATCTGACTAAAAACGGATACGGAACAATGGTGGTTATGAGTATTGAAACTTACTCTGATTTAATAGATAATATTGAATCCAAACTTGATGAAGCCGATTTAGAGGCAAGGCTTACTGACAGAAGATTGACTCATAATGATGTTTTTGCGGAGGCACGTAAAGCAATTGGAAAATAGAAAATATACTTTACGGTATTTGCCGTTATTTCAGGAAGATTTGATTGAGTGTGCAAGTTATATTGCAAATACTCTTCAAAATCCTGCTGCTGCTGAGAAACTAATAAACGATGTTGAAGCAGCGATTCTTGAACGTCTTGAATGTCCGCTTGCATTTAAGCCTTATCCGTCATCTAAAAACAGAGATTTAGAATATTACAGGATCAATATACGTAACTATTCAGTATTCTATGTGGTTATTGACGATATAATGGAAATAAGACGTTTGTTATATAATCGTCGTGATTTATCAAAATTACTTTAATTGATACTCCTACAGAATGGTAGGCTGCAAAAGCAGCCAATTGAAAGCAGGGCATCCCGACGGGATGCCCTGTTGTGCGTTATATATTAAACACTTTTAATTCATTAACTGTTTCATCATCTTCAGTTCTGGAAAGAATATTTTTGATAACGGAAGCACGTGCTATATGATATTTTTCAAAAAATTCAGTTTTTTTATCTTCAGAAATATCAGGGTTGGAATACTGACTCAGAAGATTGCTGTTTCGTAACATCATTTCCTTCAGTTCGGAAAATTTTTCTTCGTCCTTTAATGAGACAACAGATATCTCCATAACATGATGACAGTTATCAAATTTGCGGAATACATCTGCCTTTTTTAATTCATCTAAAGATATATCATCAAACTGTTCAGTCGTAAATACAAAGATATCTATAGGAGTATATTCATCTTCTTTAACTGTATTGTTGATGAGATCATCAAGTGTTTTTGTTTCCGGGCTGTATTTCAGAACTCTTTCCTTCTTGTATCTGAAATAGTCACTGAAATCAACGTAATGCAGTTCTGTGATCTTATTCTGGTCTATTGGAAGAGCCTCTACAAGCGGTAAACAGATAGCTTCAGTATTTACAGAATCCCTGATAGTATCTGTCTCAGTATTATAATCCACTTCATATTTTTTACCGTTTAAAGTCAGAGTTCCGGTCAGATTACCATCTGATTTTGTAACCGAATAAAGCAGATCAGTAGCAAGAAATGTCATAGGTTTGATATCGGTCAGTTCCGCATCATTTCCGTATATACTTTTGACCTTATCAATAAACGGCTGCTTGTTATCTTCAAGTAATTGTTTTGTTTCCTTGTCACAGTTTTTCTGATCCTTATATGCGTCTACAGCAATACAGGATGTCATAGATAAACTGCACACCAGCGATAATAATACGGTTAAAAATGTGATTTTCTTTTTCAACGCCAATTCCCCTTTTCATTTGATGTTTCAGTATTTTTCTTGACACTTTTTCTATTATACTCCGAGGGATTGGGTTCGTCAATGCTTTGAAGAAATGGTGGGCTGCCAAAGCAGCCAATTGAAAACAGTGCATCCTGGCGGGATGCACTGTTTTGCGTTATATAACAAAAAATGCTTATCAGATAAGTATTCTGGTGTTTAGTGGTATCTATATTTAGTTATTAATTATACTATAATAATATTTACGAACAATAATGATAGATATATTTGATTACATTAGACAATCTTTTATGAAATGTTATTTTTAAATTGAAAAATAACAACTCATAAGGTATAATAAGGATGTAGTTTTTTGACAAAGCGTCTCACTTACGCAATATCACTAATATTCATGAGTTTGTCGCTAATATCTGATTAAGAAGGTGAAAAAATGGCTCTTTATTTTATAGCAGCTCAGTATTGTTAATATTTGTACGTATTGAATAGTGTACAAATATTAACATCCCCAAAACTACAGAGGAGCGTAAGAATGAAGAAACTAATAAGAGTATTTTTGCTGACATTAATTTGCTTTTTCATAACGGATAACATGTCAGCGTTAAGTGTTAAAGCTGCCGAACAGTCTGAATTATCAGGAGTAGAAATATCCATTTCTTCTGATAAGGAAAAGTACACAGCCGATGAAAACGAACAGATCAGTTTTACCATCAGCAACACCAACAGTAATGATATCAGTAATCTTGAATGGAATTTGAAAATTCCTGATGATCTTACTGTAAAAAGCGGTGAATTATCAGGAAAAGGTATCACCCTTGCTGCCGGTGAAAGTATTACTGGTACGATAGCAGCTGCTAAAAAAATAGTTGCTGATGAAAACGTTACCACAGCTTCAGTTACTAAAAACGTTACCATAGCAAGCAGCCCTAATACAGGCGATGACAGAAGTCTTGTTCTTTTATTATCAGTAATGGGTTCTGTGGTCGTTAT
>CADAPI010000184.1 GCA_902789705.1 uncultured Ruminococcus sp. | reverse complement strand
CGCATTGCCGTGTCGCTGAATTCCAAGTAACCGTTTCCTGACGAGAAGGTGGTGTTGTTCACGACAGGACAGAAACGGACACCAAGACTGTCAAACATTGCCGTCATTTCATTAAATTCAGACTGTGAGCCAAGAGTTTTCGAAGGCTTCGCTGAAACATCGACTTTTCCGTTTATGCCGTCGTCGGTCCAGCCTGCGAGACTTACGATCATCTCACCGGCACCGCCTTCGTACAGTTCATTTACTATCTCACCGGCTTTTTTATAGGTGGTGACTGCCTTTTTGCGTGTCACCGGAATTCCGAGGAAAGGCTCCTTCCTTGTGACACCGCCGTAAAGATCAACGCAGAGCGGAAGTCCGGTGTTTTTCTTCTCAACTTCTTCGTTTTCCATAAGATACTGACGGTAAACCGCAGCTATATCGGCGCACCCTGTATTTCTGCCGTTTACCGGGAAGAACTTCAGTTCAAGGGAATCCGGTCCTATGTCACTGTTTTCAAAAACCGTCAGCGGTTCGTTATTCATGTAGTAGGTATCGGTATTTCTCAGAACGAATCTGGAACTGCAGGTGTTGTAGCTGCTCTTGTTAAGTCCGCTTACTGCAGACTGGATAAGCACGTTGGAATCGCCGTGGCTGATGACCGCAAGCATGGCGTTTCCGTTTTCCTTTACCGATGCGTATACCGGAAGCAGAACTTCCTCGGTCCTGTCCGGAGCAGTCTGCGGAACGGCAGTGATATCTGTTCCGTAAACCTTGGCGGAATAGGCACGGGCCTCGGTTTTTCCGTTGTTGAAATCTATTTTTGCCCCGCATCCGTCAGGGATTATGTAATATCCGTTTTCATAGCTTCCCGAAGCCAGCATATTCGGAAGAACCGAAAGTTCAAGAATTATACGTCTCTCACCTTCGTCATCACGTTTGTTTTCCTTAAAATCAGCCGTATCTGCATGTGCCCTGAGGCATTTTTCCTCAAGCGTGTATTTTACAGGTATAACGAATCCCGCAAGAGGAAAACGGTAGGTTATTTCCAGAGTGTCGCCCTTGATGCTGTAGCTCATTTTTGCATTTTTCGCAGAGCGCAGCGTTGAACCTGTCCTTTGGTCAGGATCACCGTAAACCACCACAAGTGACGATTCCAGTTCCTTTCGTACAGTTGGCTTTGCCGCAGTATCGCCCTCGGCATTTACCGGTGACGACCACCAGACAAAACCGTTTTTCTTGTTTTCAAGGGCAATAAGATCCTCGTCCTCGGAATAGAAAAGAATGAGGTTCTCATTTTCACATGCCCTTTTCATCGTCTTCAGGACTTCGTTTTCCGTCCTCATGACATAATCTGATTTTTCAGCACTGTCCTCATTTTCACTGGTATCCGTTTCGGAAGATGATGTCAGCGCACTATCATCAGGAACTTCGTTTTCCGGTTCAGCGAATACGCAGAAAGAAGGCATAAGCATGCACGCTGCTGCTATCCCCGCAATAAAACGTATATATCTTTTCTGCATTCCGCTCACCGCCTTTAAACCTTGATCCTGTACTGTATTTCCGTATAGATAGAGTAAATAAAAAGTCCTGCCTTCTGGAAAAGTGAAAGAACGAGCACCAGAAGAAACATCATAATAAACATTGAAACAATGGTAAGTGCCACTGCCGACACAGTTTTGATAACCGTATACTGATGTACAGTCTTAACCGCATTAAAAAGAAGAAGTCCGCTCCACAGCAGTCCTGCATAGTGAACGCATGATATGAACACGCCCTCATCGTTTATGAGAAAATGCGACATAAGAGTGGTTATGTACAGGGAAGCTACGTATGGGATAAGTGCATAGGCACTGAAAATGCATATTCTTCTGAGAGTCCCCTCGCCGTCAAGCAGGGTGCACACCGCCCAGTTTCCGATGACCCAGGCGGCAAATATGATCACGCTTTTAACAATGTAGGGAATAATGTTGAATATTCTGTCGTAGGCATCCCAGAACTGGAAGCCGTACAGTCTGTCACGTATCACGGTCCCCGCAAAGAAGAGAAAAACGATGAGAAAGGCTATTTTAAGAGATCCGCTTTTCTTCCAGCGCATATCCTCAAAGCCCTCGAAAGGATGAAAAACAGCATGGCTTACCCACTGTTTTTCTGAAAGATCCATCATGCATTTTTCCTCCTTTCAGACTGTTTTCTGATATTTTTTCTTATTTTAAGTGAAACGGCAAGTGCGATAATGACTAACGCCGCCGCTGCAAGCAAAGGAAAATGTTCGCTTATCCATTTCTCACGGGCACCCTCGAAAGCACGGTTGTAGCGCCATCTTGAATCGGCAAGCTTTGCGTACTTCATAGCCTCGGTGTATCTGCCCTCGTTTATGAAGGCATCGGCAATGCCGATAAATGCCCTGCGGTAGCTGCCGTCACGCTTCAGCACCTCGAACCACGGTTCCAGCGCCTCTTCGTAATATCCGGCATTGTAAAGCTTCTCCGCCCTGTGGACTATATCGCCGAAATCAGTCTTTCTGCCTTGCCTCCGAAAATAAAGAGAAGCTCGCATTCCTCGTCGTACTGGAACACCCTGCCGTTTGTGTAGTCAAGACAGTTTATCATACCGTCGGGACTTACATCCAGATCAGCAAAGGAATTCTGCGGATAGTCGCTGTAGTCAGCAGTCGGTCTGTCACCGAAACTTACATCAAGGTCGGCAAAAAGATTGTATCCGGCTGCGTTGACTTTCTTGATCTTGTCAACGTCCTGTGAAAGCGAGCTGCTGCAGGTGTAGATAAATCCGTCCTCATCAATGTCAAAGCCGGAAATCGCCGTCGGAACTGAATTTGTCATGTAACGGCGCATTTCCTCACCGGCAAACAGCTTCCAGAAATGATCCTTAATGACCTGCGCAGTCTGCTGCACCCTGTTTGCACCGTAATAACCCCTGAAACTTCCGTCGGGGTCAAACATCACAGCACCGGTGTTTACGTTTGTATCCACCACATAGATATATCCTGCGCTGTCGCAGATGACTCTTTCCGGCCTGAACGTCACGGCAGTGTACTGTTCTGACTCCGGTTTCGTTATGACAAGATCCGTTTTTCCGGTCCCGTCGCATCGCAAAACCCGTGAGTTTTCCGTATCGGCAATATAGATCATACCGTTTTCCGAGGCATAAACTCCGCCGGGATGGCTGAGCGTGAGCTTTTCGCCATAAAAGTCAAATTCCTTTATCTCGCCGGTAATTCTTTCAAGATCACCATCGGCAATGAGTATACGGTCGTTTCCGCTGTCGGCAATGTAGAACTTCCCGTCCCCTGCAATAAACATATCCGAAATTTCCGAAAACTTCGACGTTCCGAGATCCGTTCCGGTAACGCTTCTTACTGCTTCATAACCCGCCTGAGACGGAATGGCATCGCCCCAGCGGTCGTAGTTGTATGTGTCACTGGTTCTCTGAGCAGAAGCAGGGTGTGCATAAGAAAAGCAAAGCACCGCTGCCAGTACCGCCGCTGTTATTTTCCTGATCCTATGCACTTCCTCACTTCCTTTCAGTAAATTTCATATTCATTCTGAGCTCTTCACTTTTTCTTCGAAGGCTCCTTAACAATACTCCGAAGGGACGTTCTTTCAACTTTTACGTTCCTCCGAAGGGGTTCAGGGGGCGAAGCCCCCTGAACTATAGCCCCCTCCCTCCGGGAGGGGGTTGGGGGTGGGGATCCCCCTTCATTAGTCTTTAATGCCAGAGTGCGCCATAGTTTCAATTACATTCTTCTGCGCTGCAACAAAGAATATCACCGGCGGTATCAGCATGAACACTGCTGCCGCCATTGCCACACCCTGACGTGCTATACCGGAGGCCGCAGCCTGTGCGACTGCAGTCGGCAAAGTCTTCAGCGATTCGTCGAACACGTACGATCCGGACTGTATGTTCCAGGCCGACTGAAAGGCGAAAATCATAAGTGTCATAAGCGCCGGTTTCTGGTTCGGCATTACGATATTCCAGCAGGTGCGGAACATACCTGCTCCGTCCACCTTTGCTGCTTCTATCATGGCATCAGGTATCTGGCTTATAGACTGTCTCATAAGGAATACACCCATCGGTGTCGCAACCGACGGAAGTATCAGCGCAGCATAGGTATCTATCATACCAAGCTTCGCAATGACCATGTACTGAACTATGTAAATAACATTGCTCTGATAAAGCAGAGAAATGACAATAACTGAATTAAGGAACTTGCTTCCCCGGAATTTTCCCTTGGCAAGCACAAACGCAGCCATTGACGCGGTAAAACACTGAGCCAGTGTAACTGCCGCCGTTACAAAAACGCTGTTTGCCACATATCTTGAAAAAGGCACCCACAGCTGCCCTGCCGCCCTGAACATCTCACGGAAATTGTCGAGAGTCGGATCCATAGCATAGAATTTAGGCGGGAAAATGAACCATTCCTGCGACGGCTTGACCGACATTACCACTGCAAGATATATCGGCAGTGCCATAAATACTGCAAGAAGAAGCAGGAAAATGAAAATGCAGACCGTTCCGCCGTGCTTTCTTCCGGCTCTTCCCGATGAGGCCTTAAGTTTGCTTACATCTGTCATAAACTTAATCCTCCTGTGCCAGAAGTCTGGTAATGAGCTTGTTCACGCCGTACATCACAAGGAACAGAACGGTGCATATAGCTGAGGAATAACCCATCTCATACCGTACCCATCCGTAGTCGTATGCATGTGTCATAACAGTGTGCGCCGCATAGTCCGTGCTCGGGAATCCTACAAGGTTCCTTCCGACGATATCAGCGGTGAATGCAGCAACTATCTGCATAACGGCAGCAAAAAGCATCTGAGGCTTCATTGCCGGAACGGTGATGTAGACAAGCTCCTGCCAGCGGTTTTTTATCCCCTCAACTGCACCCGCTTCATACAGGCTTTTGTCGATATTCTGGAATCCCGCACGAAGCGCAAGAAATCCCGCACCAAGGCTTATCCAGAGCTGTACGAGAATTACCACGAAAAGAATGTAACGCGAGTCCGTGAGCCACTGCCTTGCAGATGTCAGTATTCCGAGATCCATAAGCACTGAGTTTACGTATCCGTACTGGTCGCCGCTGAAAATAAGCTGCCATACCGTATAGACGCTCGCCATGGACGGTATGTAGAATATCAGCGTAAACACCGTCTTTAAGTGCTTCGGAAGCTCATTTATAAGCCACGCAAGCATAAAGCAGAGCACGTAGCTTACCGGCCCCGAAAATATCGCAAATATCAGTGTCGTCCTTATGGAACGGATAAATATCCTGTCCGAAAGAAACAGGTTCTTGAAATTGGAAAGCCCCGTAAAATGAGGCATATTGATCATATCAAAGTCCGTAAATCCCACCGGCAGCGAAATAAGCACCGGTATTACGGTAAACAGCACAAAAAATGCAAGAAACGGCGCCAGCATGAGCCAGCATTCGATACTTTCAGATCTGTTGTAAGACCGCTTTTTTCTGTTTTTTTCCGGCTTCAAGCTTTCGCCTCCTTTACACATGGTTTTAATGCATACAAATTCACATATACTCTTTTAGTATACAATATTTCATGGGATTAATCAATAACATTTCATACTTAAATATGATTAAAATAAAAAAGCTTCGCTCCATAACGGTGCGAAGCTTTTTTAGTAAACTATTGCGTTCACTGCAGTTATTCTGCAAGGTCCTTCAGTTTTCGTTTTATTTCAGTATTTATGTCGCGGTTGTACCACATAATTGTGTCACGCGGGTTGCGGTGGGAGTTTACCGTTTCACGGAAGGCAGTCATGATATTTCGGGTAACTGCGTAGGATGCCGGGATGACCGGGATCTCTTTGAGTTCATCCCGCTGGGTTTCGAGTATCTTAAGTTCCGCAGGAGTCCATGAGAGATTTGAAAGGGCTTCCGTGTTTGCTGTGTCGTATCGTCCCATTGTTCCTAACAGACCTTCGACCAGAGTGCCGTATTCCGACTGTACCTCTGTCGATGTGAACCATTTAAGGAACTGCCATGCGTCGTCCTTGTTCTTTGTCTTCGTGAAGACAACCGCTCCGCTTCCTGCTGAATTTGCCGCATGTGAAACTGTGCCGTCCGGGAGTTCGGTACCCGGAACGAGGGTGAATCCCCACAGACCGTTGAGTTCAGGTGCCGCAGATTTCAGCTGATTGCAGAAAGTATAGTTCTGTATCACGATCGGATAGGTTCCGTCGCGGAAACGGCTGAACGGATCGTAGACCTGTTCGAAACGGTAATCGGTGTACAGATCAGTCCATTTTTCAAAGGACTGCACCGCACTGACGCTGTCGAATGTGGTGGCTGTCATGTCGTCATTATAGTAGCCAAGTCCGTTCTGGAGCATGAGAAGAGCAAATGTATGCCCCGGTTCAGTCGAAGCTGAGATATTCGAGGACGGGAGCACCAGACCGGCGTGAAGATTGTTTCGCTGCAGGGCAGGCATCATTTCAACAAGATCGTCCCATGTTTCAGGAAGCGTGGTTATTCCGGCTTCGGTGAGAATATCCTTGCGGTAGAACATTACCGGAAAGCTCTGTGAAAGCGGCATTCCGTAAACTCCGCCGTCGTAGGTGTACTGGGTCATGGCTTCTTCCTGAAAGTTCTGCTTTGCCTCTTCAAAGCCGTCTTTTTCGTCAAGTCTTTCAAGAAGTCCTCGTGCAGCAAGGTTTACCGGGAACTCACCGCCGAGGAACAGCGCCACGTCCGGACCTTTTCCGGCAAGAGCCGCCTCAACTACTCCGCCCTGAACTATGCTTATATTGACCGGTATGTCGTATACCGGAGTAAATTCTGATTCGACCAGTTCCTTTACCGCCAGAGCCTGATCACGTCCGAGGCTTACCCATACGGTAAGTGCATCTTTCTTTTCCGAGCCGGAAACGAGGCTGTAATCCTGTTTGAATGACGCAATAAACGCCTTCGCTCCGAAAGCAAGAGACGAGAAAAAGTTCTCCTTTACCTGTGAAAACTCCGCATCTGCCGAAGCTATTTCAATATAGTCGATCTCCAGAGGCTGATCACGGTAGTCACGCATCCATGATGAAATGGCCGCAATATTATCCTTGAGCTGAGAAAGATACATCGGGATACGTGCCGGTTTTTCAGTGCATTTATCGAGAATAACGTACATTCGCTCGATACCTGCCGCCTCGGAGCCGGTAAATCCGGTAAGATCCTCGATGCTCTTCTTTATTTCCTTAAGCCTGCCGGAAATATCCTTAAAATCGCCCGTTATTTCCGGAATGACACGGTCAACGTTGTAATCCGTGTATTTGTCAGGAGAAGGACCCGTGATCATAAGGATTCTTCTGTAGTATTCATTAAGCTCGTCAACTATCGGTTCAAGCTTACGCATTGGTTCGCCTATATCACCCGGAACAGCTTCCATCGTGATGTTGTGCCCCTCGCCTGCAGTCAGATAAACGTAAATATCTTCGCCCTCGTCAGTCTGAGGGATAACGTTCTGCCAGTCGTTGTCGTAGCTGAAGCGGACGTTTTCAAATTCACTGCACGGCACCTCGCCGTCAATGCTTATCCGTCTGGCCGAGTTGAATCCGCGCATATAGCGCTGTCTTGCCTTAATACCGAGGCGGTACCATCCGTCCGACTTAATCTCACCGGCAGGTATTTCCCAGGTGATGGTCTGAAAAGCCTTCTGCCAGTTATTGTCGCCAATCGTGTTGTAGACAAGATGCCCCGGATCTGCCGGAGATGCAAGATAGCTTGCGTTGTCTGATGTAGGATAAAGCGTTGAATCCGACTTGAACGCCGCATCCTCACCTTCTATTCGTATCAGAGTGTATGCCGTACCGTTTATCTCGCCTGCGGAAGGGTTAGTTTCCTTATAGGACGAAACATCCTTCTTACTCTGAAATTTTATATATTCAAGAGCGATATACGCCCTCGATGCTTCAAAAGTGATCTCGTGAGTTCCCTTTTCCAGATAGAACAGAAGCGGATCATTGTAAAGTCCGTCCGGATCGTTAAGATACGTTTCGCACCATCGTTTCGCACCATCTGCTCTGCTGCACCTGTGCAGGTCTTATCTGGTTTCCGGATGAGTTTACTGTGATCTCCTTTTCATTTACCCACACTCTGTTAAGCGTTATCCTCGAAGCCGAGTCAAACGGCACTTCGCCGTCAATGGAAAGGGAAAATTCCGTGGAAGTCGCATTTCCGACCGGTGCATAGGAAAGATCAATACTGTAGACCGCCGTTTCCGGTATATCAACTTTGTAAGTAAGCGTTCCTTCAGCCGAGTTCCAAACAAGCGCGTCCTTAGTCACACCGGCGGCATCTGAAAAAGCCTCTTTCGCAAAATCCCCGTTTTCAGCTTTCAGATGATCTTCCGCCTTTACGATAACTTCTGCGGATGCAGGTTTCTGCGATGAATACTCGCTGTAGTAATCATGATAACTGCGCTTTTCAGTGTATTCTATTTCATACGAAAGCGGATCCTCAGAAGCAGAGACTTCATTGAAAGTACAGAGTGATGCATTTGAAAAAGCAAACACAAAA
>CADAPI010000183.1 GCA_902789705.1 uncultured Ruminococcus sp. | reverse complement strand
CCCTTCGGCACGTTTCTTAATGAAGCGAAGTAAAGAAGCTGATCCATGAGTGAATACTTAGGATACAGTCCGCGCTCCTCGGCAAGATATCCGACGTTGCAGGTAACAGCGTCAAGGGGCTTTCCCTTCCACAGCACCTCACCGGTATCGTGCGCAAGCATGCCGAGCATCATTCTGAGCGATGTGGTCTTTCCGGCACCGTTGGTACCGAGAAGGGCATACACACCAGGTTCGTTCATTACGAAATTAAGGTTGTCCACTACTGTCTTTTCTCCGTATTTTTTAGACAGTTCTTTTACTTCCAGTGACATTATTATCTCCTCCTCTTAATGTCAGATTACACTTTATCGTGTAAAGCAATACAAACAAATTATATCATATTCTAAAATATATTTCAACACAAAAAAGAACCGTGACCAGTACCCGGCTGATCACGGCATAATAACTATTTCTTAATGAACACTGATAATGTCAGTGGTTACTTATTTTTTATCATTACCGAAAGGACAAATCGGCGTTTTTGACGATAGAACTGATCCTTCTGTTCTGATCCACCAGTCTGTCAATTCTCTTCTGCATCTGTGAATAACGGAACTGCTCGTCATTCCGGATGTCGATCATGTCATCCTGTTCCTCCAGAAAATCCAGAGTTACATCTGATAAAAAATCCTTTTCCATACAATTCCCCTCCTTGATCATAAAAAATCCTTTTACTCCTGACCGCCCTCCGGTGCAGGTGCTTCGGCCTGAGGTTCAGGCTGTGGTTCCGGATCCGGCTCAGGTTCCGGTTCCGGCTGTGGTTCCGGTTCTGCAACTGACGGTTCAACTGACGGAGGATCCGGCTCCTGAACGGAAGGCTCAACAGACGGAGGATCCGGTTCAACTGAAGGTGCAGGCGCTTCTGTTACCGGGTTTACCGACGGTGCTTCAGTTACAGGAACTGCTGCTGCAGTCACCTTTGCTGTAACCGACGGCTTCACGGAAGCTCCTGCCGCTGCTGTAGTAGTTTTAGGAGCTGACCACGATTTTTTGGTAGTAACCGCTTCGGTTTCTTCCTCTTCTGCCCACTTCCAGTTCCACGAAGGTGCGGAAGTGAATCCGACTGAGGTAGTTATAGTATCAGTTACTCCGGATACCTCAGTATTCTTTGGTGTACGTGATTCCTTTACGGTTATCTGAACGTTGTAAGCGTAGAAAATGTCACCGTTCAACTTCGGTATTGAAGCGACTATCATAACATTTCCTATGCCCGGCTGTTCAAGTGTACGCATTGTGCGTCCGTCATCGAACACGACGCTGAGGTCATCAAAATTGTAACTTTCGATCATCACTGTGGCAGTATCAGAAAGACCTGATGACTTTGCCAGAGCTCTTCGAAGTGTATCTTTTGCTGCAAAAGGTTCTTCAGCGTATATTTCTGTATCTGAACTGTACGAACCCATGTAAACCGCTTCACCTATTATATCCGATATTTTCATCATCGGCTGTGAAGAACTTGTTCCGGTATTACTGTCTTTGTTTTTCTTGCCGTCATGCGGAAGAATAAACCAGATGGCTGTCGTAAACACCGCAAGAACCATAAAAACAAGAAAAGCTATCGCTATATTTCTCCTGAACATTTTCTCATGTCCCCCGAATTTTTGTTGTTTTTCTTTTGAATTTCTATAGAGTTATCCCTCTATAAAAAATTATAACACGTATAAAATCCTTTGTCAACGTCATTTGCCAAGTCTCATTGTAAGACTTATGCGTTTCTTTTTGACATCTACGCCAAGAACTCTTACCTTGACAACTTCCCCGACTTTTACTGCTTCAAGAGGATGCTTTATATAGCGGTCACAGATCTGTGAAATGTGAACAAGACCGTCTTCGTGAACACCGATATCAACGAAAACACCGAAGTCGATAACGTTTCTTACCGTGCCCATGAACTCCATGCCTTCCTTAAGATCAGTAATCTCCATGATGTCACCGCTTCTCATGAGCGGAGGCGGAAGCTCGTCACGAAGGTCGCGTCCCGGCTTCTGAAGTTCTGATACGATATCCTTAAGTGTAGGAACGCCGATGTCAAGCTTTTTGCTGATAGCAGAAATTCCTATTTTGTCTGCTCTTGACTTTATGTCACCTGACTTGCCGGCCTTTATGTCAGCAAGGCTGAAACCGCATTCTTCGATAAGCTTCATAGCAGCGTCGTAACTTTCCGGATGTACCGCAGTGTTGTCAAGCGGGTTCTTTCCGTTGCGTACTCTTAAGAATCCGGCACACTGTTCGAAGGCCTTCTGACCGAGCTTCGGGACCTTGAGAAGCTGCTTTCTGTCAGTGAACTCACCGTTTTCCTCACGGTAAGCAACAATGTTCTTTGCAATGGATGCGTTGATTCCGGCAACGTATGAAAGAAGTGAATGTGAAGATGTGTTAAGGTCAACACCTACCGAGTTTACGCATGATTCAACTACACCGCCAAGCGCCTCGTTGAGTCTCGCCTTCGGCATGTCGTGCTGATACTGACCTACACCGATGGCCTTCGGTTCGATCTTTACAAGTTCAGCAAGCGGATCCTGAAGTCTTCTTGCAATGGAAACCGCACTTCTGAGTGAAACATCGTAATCAGGGAATTCTTCTGCTGCAAGCTTTGATGCTGAGTAAACTGAAGCGCCTGCCTCGCTTACTACCATGTAGCTTACCTTTTGGTCAAGATCCTTGATTATATCGGCAACTGCAGCCTCTGATTCTCTTGAAGCAGTACCGTTGCCTATAGCAATGGTATTTACCTTCTGGTTTACGATAATTCTCTTAAGCTTCTGCTTTTCCTTTTCGATCCTGTCGGCAGAACCCATTGAGATGTGGACTACGTCCGTGTAGAGTACCTTTCCTGTATGATCAACGACTGCCACCTTGCATCCCGTTCTGAAACCAGGGTCAAGTCCGAGTGTGACTGTGTTCTTGATCGGCGGCTGAAGAAGGAGCTGTCTTAAGTTTTCAGCAAATACCTTAATTGCCTGCTCCTGTGCATTTTCTGAAAGCACTGATCTTATTTCACGTTCGATGGACGGGAAAATAAGTCTCTTGTAACTGTCATCGGCAGCGGCTTCAACTATGGAAGCTGCTGCACTCTGGTTCTTTACGTACTTGTTTGCACACATTGCAGCCGGTGTATCATCCGGTGCAGTGATGCTCACCTTAAGGAATTCTTCCTTTTCGCCGCGGTCAAGCGCAAGTATTCTGTGGTTTGCAGTCTTTGCAACAGGTTCGGAAAAATCGTAGTAGTTTTCGTAAACGCTCTCCGCATTTTCATCGGCAGCCTTTGAAACTATGATACCGTTCTTAAGGAAATATGCACGGAGCATCTTTCTGAGTTCAGCGTCATCTGAAATGTTTTCAGCAATGATATCTGAAGCACCTGCAAGTGCATCTTCGGCTGTTTCAACGCCCTTTTCGGCATCAACATATTTTGCAGCCTCGGCATTCGGATCGGCGCCCTTGTTCTGAGCCATGATAAAATCAGCCAGAGGTTCCAGTCCCTTTTCCTTCGCAATGCCTGCTCTTGTTTTTCTCTTCGGCTTGAACGGACGGTAAAGATCCTCGGCTTCCACGAGAGTACGTGCATTGCTGATAGTCTGACGGAGTTCGTCAGTAAGCTTGCCCTGCTCGTCGATAAGTCCGATTATCTCTTCCTTTCTCTTTTCAAGATTACGCAGATAAGTCATGCGGTCAAAGATCTCACGAAGTATCTGGTCATCAAGTGAACCCGTAACTTCCTTTCTGTATTGTGCAACGAAAGGAATGGTCTTTCCGTCATCAAAAAGTGCAATAGTGTTATCGATCTGTTCCCTGCGAAGCTTGAATTCCTCCGCAAGCACCTGGTTTATATCCATTGTATTTCCTCCTGTATTTCCTTGTATATTTCAGCCCCTCGCGGAAAGTATGTCTGTACGCTCCGTGCGCCAGGGCAGAATTGTCGTTTGCTTAAACAGTTTACTGCAGTGTTTCTGAAAGTTCAGCCCACTCGTCAAACAGCTCATTCGAAAGCTCCTTGATCTCATTTATCCTCATGCATTTTTCATTCATAAGGTTGTAGTCGGCCAGAACTTTTTCATCCGTAAGCTCAGCTTCGAGAGTTTCCTGCTCTTCCTGAAGCTCTTCCATCTGTTTTTCAATGTCGCGTATGCGCTGCCTGTTCTTCGCGTCGATGTTACGCTGTTCCTTGGTTTTGAACGCCTTGTCCTTTTTCTCGGCATACTCTTTTCTCAGCTGTTCCTGCTTTGCAGCATCCGCAGCCTCGGCAGCCGCCTGTTCGCGTCCTGTCTTTATCTTCATGTAATCGTCGAAACCGCCGTTATAGCTTTCAGTGCCGTTTGCGGTGATCTCGAGGATACGTGTGGATATCCTGTTTAAAAGATAACGGTCGTGGGATACGTAGATTATAGTTCCTTCGAATCTTTCAAGGGCATCTTCGAGGACTTCCTTTGTCTGAAGATCAAGATGGTTGGTCGGTTCGTCGAGGATGAGCACGTTTCCGTGTTCCATCATCATGATGGCAAAACAGAGCTTGCACCTCTCACCGCCGCTTACGACTCCTGCCTGCTTGAAGACATTTTCACCCACAAGTCTTACCCTGCCGAGAAGATTTCTCACTTCAAGGTCGGAAAGAAGCGGATAACGACTGTGTATCTCCTCAAAGACAGTATTCATTTTATTTATGTTTGCAGCTTCCTGATCAAAGTAGGAGATCTTTACGTTTGCCGCCCACATGACCTTACCCTTGTGCGGAAGCTTTTCCTGAATGACTTTTAAAAGCGAGGACTTTCCTATTCCGTTGTCACCGATAACAGCAAGCTTTTCGCCGCGTCTTACCTCAAACGAAAGGCCGTCAACAAGAGTTTTACGGTCATCGCCGAAACCTACTGATACGTCGATATCCTTGACCTTCAGCACTTCCTGCGGCGGATCCATAGCAAAGGTAAATTCAAGCTTTGCCGCCTTGTGATATGTGTTCGGCTTTTCTATTCTCTCCATCTTGTCAAGGGCTTTGACTCTGCTCTTGGCGCTCTTTGAAGTCGAAGCGCGGGCCATGTTTCTGGCAACATAGTCCTCCATCTTCGCTATTTCCTTCTGCTGGAGTTCATATTCCTTCTGCTGACGGGTAACAGCTTCTTCCTTGAGCTTTGTAAATGCCGTGTAATTGCCCTTGTATCTTGTAAGGACGGTGTTTTCTATCTCACAGATAGAAGTTACCGTCTTGTCGAGGAAGTAACGGTCATGTGATACGATAAGAAGAGCGCCCCTGTAATCCTTCAGGTAATCCTCAAGCCACATTACTGTTCTGAAATCGAGATGGTTCGTCGGTTCGTCGAGGATGAGTATATTCGGATTTTCAAGAAGAAGCTTTGCGATCGCCAGTCTGGTCTTCTCGCCGCCGGAAAAGCTGGAGATCACTCTGTCAAAAAGGTCTTCGGAAAAGCCCATACCATTGAGGATGGTTTTTATCTTCACCTTTATATTATATCCGTCATTCGCCTCATAGTAGGATGACTTCTGCGCATATTCCTCTGCAAGCTTTTCATACCCGACCGGATTTTCAGCCATTAG
>CADAPI010000182.1 GCA_902789705.1 uncultured Ruminococcus sp. | reverse complement strand
TCTTGTCACCAAAAATAAAAATGATAGAATCAGAAAACAGTTTGGATGCAGTTTTTGCTGATTGTGTTAAATGGGATGTTCTGAGTGCAGTAATGGAGAATGAATTTAAAGAATGTAAAGGGGTGCCATCCTTTTTTACGAAACTATTGGAAATATACGAAAAAGGACATTTCCCGTGTGGATGGGACAGTAGTTGCTTGAACGGAAAACTGTATGTATTTTAATTATGGAAGTATATCATTTGGTTTCGATTAAAGAATTGGTCTCGTATTATACATTTGCTTAGCCATATGAATTATTTTCCAACGGTCGCCGAACGGCGGCCGTTTTCCATAGCACGCCGAAGGCGTACCATAAAATTGCAAGTTTGGTATCGATAAATTTCATTTTTCTATTGACACGCATCCAATAAAGTGCTATAATCAATACTATCCCACTCGGGATAAATTATAAAAATGAAACTGCACATATGCAAAATTGCATTTACGACAGTTTCAGTAAAACAAAATGAGGTGAAAGCAATTATGAAGAATCAGGACATTGATAACGGTAATTCATTTGACTGGGGCAAAACGTCTAAGGATTATGCGAAGTTCAGGGACATCTATCCTAAGGAGTTCTATGACAAGATCCTTTCACTTGGCGTGTGCGTTTCCGGACAGACTGTACTCGACATAGGAACAGGAACCGCGAATGTGCCCCGAGCACTGTATTCACACGGTGCAAAGTGGATCGGTACCGATATCTCAGAAAACCAGATCGAATCTGCTAAAGAGCTGTGCAGAGAACAGGGAATGGACATTGAACTGTATGCGTGCCCGGCTGAGGAGATCGACTACCCCGAGAACACATTTGATGTAATAACGGCGTGTCAGTGCATCTGGTATCCTGACCATAAGATAACTGCACCGAAATTTGCTAAGATACTTAAGCCGGGCGGAAAGTTCCTTATCCTTTACATGGGCTGGCTGCCGTATGAAGATAAGATCGCAGGAGGCAGCGAGGAGATTATCCTTAAGTACAATCCGGACTGGTCCGGTCACGGTGATACCAGAAAGCACGTCTGGGTACCGGATGAGTACCTTGAATTTTTCGACATAACACTTCAGGAAGAATTCGATGTGAATGTTCCGTTTACCCGCGAAAGCTGGCATGGAAGAATGCGTGCCTGCAGAGGCGTCGGCGCTTCGATGGATGAAAAGACGATTAAACTCTGGGAAGAAGATCACACAAAGTTCCTTATGGAAAATGCACCGGAACAGTTTAATGTTCTTCACTATGTTTCCATCGCTGAACTTACTGTGAAAAAATAAGGTAAGCGGTAAAATCAATTATTTGCCGATATGATCACTCGCTAAGGTAAATCTGTAAGGCGTTATAAATACAACCCCGGTAACTTGTATTCTCGGTTACCGGGGTTGTCTGTTTGGTAAGCATATATATAACCGAACAGTCCCGGAGCCGGTTGCTCTCAGGACTGTTCGTTCTTCAGGAGATATGTAAAGTGTTTTCTGAATATTGGATTATCTGGTTCCTGCTGTGTGTGTTCTGCGCTTTAATGCGTTTCTTCTGATCTCCGGTTTCTTGAATCTTATCTTTACAGGACGGAGATTTTCCGAAACGCTGTTTTCAAAGTAATCACGAACGCTTTGTTCATCAGTTTTATTTGCAGTTTCAACGTCGAGTTTCAGAACGTATACTCTGTATGCCTTTTCATAATCGATGTAAGCACGGGCGCGGGTAACGCCGTCGCATTCAAGCGCAGCCTTTTCTACTTCGCTTAAGTTGTAGTAGAATCCACCGCGATGGGTTTCAACTCTTACGACGCGAGATTCAGGACCGAATATGTCAAGCGTATTGTCCGGCATTATTCTTGCTCTGATACCTGTATTGTAAAGTATACCTGATGAATACGGATTCTTTACTGATGAATTGTAGGATTCAGGTCTTTCATCGGAAATATACAGAGTACCCCATGCACCGAAAGGCTTTGTCGAAAGATCATCACTGTCGAGAACATAAGCTGATAACGGAGCAGAAGATTCTGCAAATGCTTTTCTTCCGGTTTTTTCGTTGATCTCATCGGTTGTTGTTCTGGCCTTTTCAGGACATATCTCAGCCGGGATACTTGCGATAACTTCTGAAATAGTCTTGCAGCGGAGCAGGGCATTGACGATGTGCTGGTAGCAGTCGATGAATACATAGATGGAACTTGTATCAAATCTGTTTGCCCAGTAGCTCAGATGCAGCAGGTAGCTGTTTTCACTGTTCATTATCATTATGCGGAAAGGATAACTGTCGATGTTTATATCTACTCGTTTGCACGGCAGGTCACCGATATTGTCCACATGGAAAATGTCGCCCTGGAACTGGAACAGGAATTCGCCGTTGTTTGAGCATGAGCTGTGCATCTTCATTGCATTTCTTACCTGAACGCCGGCATCGTCAAGTATATCAGCAGTTGTTTCGTATTTTCCGGCATCGTAGCGGCACGCATACTGTCTGAAATACATTCCGATGCAATCGGTGTATTTTCCGTCAGTTCTTCCGCTGTGGATACTTGTTGCGAATACATTTCTTTTACCGCTGAAGAGTGAAAGGCATATGTTGAACGCTGTCAGGAAAAGTATGTTTTCCGATGTGCAGTGCTCAGTGCAGAAACTCATAACTTCTTCACGGTTTATGCGGTAGAGACGCTGTTTGATGGTTTCCTGAATGATCTTGTTAAGATCCATGCCGTGGTCAAGATTCAGTAAGCTTCCGCCGATCTTTATGCCTTTGTAGATATCGGCAAGCTTTTCGCCATCCTGTTCATAGCTTCCGTTTTTCATTCTTTCGCTTTCATCGAGAAGATATTCATAGAATGACATCTTTTCACGTTCAAGCTTTTCTCCGTCATATGCACGGCTTATTTCACGGATGAACATTCCGAGGGATACGCCGTCACTTACTGCATGAGACAGATCTATACGGAGATAAACGGCTTTTTCTGTTTTATAAATATCGATATGATAAAGGATCTCGTCCGGCTTATAGGTAAACGGAGTTACGAGATGATCTTTAATGTTTGCCCACTCAGCTTCTGTGGTTTCAATAATATTGATCACGTTTTCGGCGTTATCGTGTCTGCAGATAACAGCCTTTTTCATATCAACAGTTCCCTTGAGTGCCGGATGAGCATCAAGAGCGTCACTTATCGCATTTTTCAGTCGGGCGATATCTGTGTTAAGAGGAAGTTCAAATGAGGACGGTACATTTCCGACGGTATTTCCGTTTATAACGTATATGAAATACTTCATGAGATTGGAAACAGGATATTCTTCACGGATGGAGTAGTCAGACTGAACTGCGCTGCCTGATTCTATAAATTCAGCAAGCTTTTCGGTTGTATCATTTTCCATGAGCGCAGCAAGATCGATACTGTATCCGAGTTTTTCAAATATATCGGTTATTGCAGATACGCAGCCGAAAGAATCGAGCCCGAGTGAAGCAAAGGTCTCATCGGCACCTATCTCTTTCACACCGGATGCTTTAGAGATTATTTCTCCGATCTTTTTCTGAAGATCAGTAGAGAAAGGCTTTTTTGAGCTCCTGTTTATTTTATCAGAAGTTTCAGCCCTGCCAGCCTGTGATCTGATTATTTTCTTTGATGCGGTTCTTTCAAAAGGCTTGTCACGGAAAATGATTTCTGATATACGCTTGTATGAAGGCATATCTCTGTTTACTTCAGATACAGCCTTGCGGATCGCGTCTTCAGTTTCTGCTTTTCCCTTTGAAGCTGTTTCAGCAGGATCAGGATAAATCTCGGCACATATCGCATCATTTTTTCCGAAGACTAAGATCTCAGATACTGTTCTGTAATCCACGAAGCGTTTTTCTATTTCCTCAGGAGATACGTTTTCACCGTTTGTGAGTATTATAAGATTTTTCTTTCTTCCTGTAAGATAGAGATATCCGTCTTCATCTATCCAGCCGATATCTCCGGTTTTCAGCCATCTGTCTTCAGTGAACACGTCTCTGGTCTCTTCAGGTGAATTATAATAACCGATCATTACGTTGTCGCCCTTTACCAGAACTTCACCATCTTCTGCAATTCTCAGTCTGCAGCTTGAAAGAGGCATACCAACCGATCCTTTTTTCTCTGCTGTAACTTCAAACGGTGCTTCGGTGATAGAAGGGGAGCACTCAGACATTCCGTATCCGGAAGCTATGCGAAGACCGAATTCCTGAATATCCTGTCTGAGATCTTCCGGAAGTCCGCCGCCGCCGCTCAGAATTCTTGAAAATTTCTCTCCGAGTACCAGATCCTTTATTTCACATTTGCTCATTTCAGGATGGCTGTCCTGAGCGTTTATTAAAGCTCTGTGGATAGCTTTGACCATCATAGGCACTATGTGTACCGTAACCGGCTGGTATTTTTTTATGTCGTCAATAAAGTGTGAAATATCACTGCACAGGCATAGAGCCATTCCGAAACGGAATGCATAAAGGAAATCACAGTTTAAAGCGAATACATGATGCGGAGGCAGAAATGCGCATACATTTCCGTTTTCCAGTTCAGCATTCGGTTTTACAGGCAGTATGGTACTGAGCATGTTTTTATGACTCAGCATTACCCCTTTGCTTTTACCTGTTGTTCCGGATGTGTAGATGATAAAGGCACATTCGTCAGGCAGTATGTCATCGATGCGAATGTCTTCAGGATGACCGGATATAAGATCATCAAGTGCTTTCGTGTCAGATATGGAATGAGCTTCGTGTACATCCGGACAGCTTTTCAGTGCCTCGTTTACAGTGTCCGCAAGATCGTTATCATAGAATAATATTTCTGCGTCTGATCGCCTCAGGTGATCGGCGAGTGTTTCTGCGTTCATCTGTGAATCAAGTGGTACGATGACTGAACCGGCATATACAGTCCCTATCATTACTGTAAGATAATCAAATCCGGTACGTCCGATAAGAGCGATATTTGCTTTTCTTCCTTCAGAGCTGTTATACTCTCTAACGTATCCGGCGAATTTTCTTATGCGGTTCATGAATTCTGAGTAGGAAACAGATTTATCATCTCCGTTTTCGACGAATCTCAGAAAAGCATTGCTTCCGTACATTTCTTCAGATCTTGTAAAGTAGTCGTTTAAAGTTTTTAGTCCGTTTGAACAGATCATTGGTTTTATCCCCCTGTGCTAAACATTTGTCGCTAATAGACACGTTCTACAGAATGTGTGGAACGAGTATGATAATCGACACATCACTTAAATATAGTAGCACTTTCAAAGATAAGAGTCAATACTTTTCTGAAATATTTATGACATAATATATAATTGTTTATTACTAAACATAATTACATCTATTTAGCAGAGAAAGTAAGATACTTCAGAACACATCATACAGGAAAACAGCTGACGCACAGATGGGTTTGAATTCCGGGCGTTGACACCAGACGGTATTGAGAATATAATTATAAATATGAGAGGTGATCGCTATGCGGACCGCAGTAATTTATCAGGATTTATTGACAGAGCGGGACGTCTGCCGCTTGCGGAGACCATCATGAACGTTATGGCCAGACCGGTAAGGATGTTCGGAAACATCCGTCCGACTGATATGGCGGCAGTTCTTGCCCCGAACAGGCAGGGGAATATGGCGGTCTTTCCGATGATCTGGGGATTTAACCACGAAAGCTCAGACAAGCCGCTCGTCAACTGCCGCATAGAGACTGCAGACCAGAAGCCGCTGTGGAAGGATTCGTGGCTTAACAGAAGATGCATCATTCCTGCTTCCTGGTACTATGAATGGGGAGTGCTGCCTTCCGAGGCTGGTATCCGGGTTGAAAATGAAACGCCGAAAATAAAGAAAGAAAAGTTTGCAATACAGCCCGAAGGCGAGGAGATAACCTATCTTGCCGGACTCTACCGTTTCGAGGAGTATCAGGGCGTTCAGATACCGATGTTCACCGTACTCACAAGACAATCCGTCGCACCGGTAAGCGAAATCCACGACCGCATGCCGCTGATACTCGGTAAGGAAAAAGCCAGAGATTATCCTGACCCGAACCCGGCGTTTATGCAGCTTGAATTCGAATAAAAAAGACACAGGAACATTTTGAGCTCCTGTGTCTTTTTCTTTTAACGAATTATCTGTTAAGCTTCAAATTCACTGCTCTCCGACTGTTCTGATTCATCGTCGCTCGTTTCAGAACTTTTTTTATCAGCAACAGCACCTAAAATCCCGCACAGCACATTTGCGAATACACTGATCATAGCTGCAATCTGCTGTGCTTTTATGACGGATAATGCTGTATTAACAAAAGCATTGTTGATCATCGGGGAACCGGTGCCATAGCTTGAAGCTACAAGAAGTTCCGCAAACATAAGACGTTTACCTTTGTTTTCTGACTCCTTGTCTTTAAACAGTTTACAGCTCTTCAGGAATTTATCAGCCTCTTTGATTTCACCGGCAATAACCTCAGGGGGTTCGCTTATGCCGATCAGCATAGCAAGAGCTGAAAATGCAGAACCGTCAATCTCAGCTTTGTTTTCCTTTAACGTATCATAGATCTTCATTACACTATCGCATTTTTCTCTGATATCGCCGTCTGTCAGTGCGAGTATTTCACTTAATCCCTGTATGGAATCGGAACTGATCTTTATCTTTAATTCCTTTTTCAGATAATCAAGGCAGGTGGTCATATCTTCGATGATCGTGTCGGCCGATCTGTCCGAAAGAGCAAGAATTATCACATATGAGATATCAGCTGAATCTGTAAGGACCGGATGCAGCTTGTTCATACGCTGCAGGATCTCATTATGCTTTTCAATTATTGCATCAGCGTCATTCTGTCTGCCGAAATCACAAAGCAGCATGGCGGCAAGCACCATATAGGAATTATCTCTGAAATGCCCTTTGTGCAGTTTATTATATACATCCTTGACATCCTCGATATATTGTTCCGGATCACCTGTAAGTGCCATTTCACTAAGCAGTGCCAGTTTGACATTTTCTCTGTATTCGGAGAAAATGCCGGTGTGTTTTTTAAGAATGCTGCGGCATTCAATAAGCTTATCAATATCAGCTTCCTTGTCAGCACCTGTAAATACAAGTCCTGCCGCAATGTTCATCAGATCTTTTTCAAAGATGAACTTTTTTGAAATTGCTAAACGATTCCGTTCAAAAAGTTCGCATTTAGTTCTTAATGAATCAGTCATTTTTTCCTCCCCATAGTTGTTTTGTTACGCAGCTTTTGCCGCTGTATTTATGCGGATAGTTCCAATGTGAATTATCCGTTCCTGCGGTTTTTGCGACGGTCTTTTTCAGGATGATTACGGTAGTATTCCTGTTTGTCGTGATACATTCTTTCGTCTGCTTCCTGCATTGCGCGGTTGATGTCGTATTTTCCGGAAACAAGAATGCTTCCGACAGCGAAGCTGACGTCATTTGTCGTTTCAGTAAGTTTGCGAAGCTGTGAAACGCGTTCATCAAGATCAGTTTCCGATATTTCCGGACAGAAAACTACAAATTCGTCACCGCCTGCACGGTAAATCTCATATCCGTCAAAGGTGATCTTTAAAAGTGCCGCACCTCTTATCAGAAGCTTGTCACCGGCTTCATGACCGTCGTCGTCGTTGACCGTTTTGAGTCCGTTAAGGTCTGCATACGCGATGCCGAAGGAATCCGGAAGTTTTGATGCACCGGATATAAACTGATCGATACGTCGGTTCATGGCATTTCGGTTATTGACTGAAGTCAGTGCATCGACTGTACTCATCATTTCGAGATGAGATATAAGCTGATAGTTGGCAATAACTGCTCCTATCTGGAATGTTGCAGCTTCAAGAAGCTTCTTTATAAAATCCAGTTTTTCAACTTCAAAATCAGTAGCCCAGATGAAACCGAGAAAACGGTCATTATATCTGATCTCAAAGAGTATGATGCTTGCAATGCTGTAATCACAAAGGGAATGATACCACACAGGATCACGTTCTTGGATGATATCGAGTGTATCAACTATGAGACAGTTGCTGCCGTCAAGGCAGTCTTTCCAGTTCATGACTGCACCGTAAGGAGTGAGCTTCATTCCTGCGGCGATTTTTTCGAGATAAGCTTTGTTTACGCCTTCTTCATTGATATAGGTACACATTTCCGTTTCAGTGTTTACAGGAACGATCGCGCATCTTTTTGATCCGGTGATTTTTTTGATCTCTGTAACGATCTGCTGCATTGAATGATAAAAATCCTGATCTTTGTGGAGTATAATACTCATTTTCATAACGATAGACGGGATCTGATCATCTCCGGCTTCTGCCATATCATCGATATCAGAACTGGTTGTTATCTTTAAGACGTAACTGATATAGAAAGTCTTCTTTCCCGTGTTTTCCGGTTCAGAAACAGGCATAGAATCGCCGGACTCCGGAGGTGAGACAGGAAGATAAATACCTTTGATCCACCAGCCATGAGCATTTACATAAGAATATGTAATATCATCTTTTAAAGCTGCGTTAATAAGTGTCCGTTCAAAGTTGATGTCATAAAAATACGATCTGTATGGTATACCCGGATAGAATTCAGGTACGTCTAATCCCAGAGAGGTAAAGTGATTCTCATAAGCCTTGTTCATAGCTTCGATACGTATTTCACTGAAAGTCCCGTCAGGCATCTGATCAAAGCTGAATACAGCAGCCATGGAGGTATACCAGTCGCATATTGATTTATAATCCATAATGATCCCCGTCTTTCATATCAAAATAACCGGTATCTGTTTTATTATAACATTTACCGAAATCCGCACTAATGTATATATACATTATACACTAAATCTGTTTAGTAATCAATAGTAAAAGAACGAGCACTACGTGGGACGAAAACAAGATACCGATGTTCACAGTACTCACAAGACAATCCGTCGCACCGGTAAGCGAAATCCACGGCCGTATGCCGCTGATACTCGCAAAAGATGATCTGAAAGAATGGATCAGCAAAGATTCTGATCCCCGAAAAGTAGCGAAAAAGGCAGTTACCAATCTGGTAATGGAAAAAGCCAAGGATTATCCGGAACCGAAACCCGCGTTTATGC
>CADAPI010000181.1 GCA_902789705.1 uncultured Ruminococcus sp. | reverse complement strand
TAATCAGTGTTTCCTTAGCTTAATGGCATGTTATACATTGTGAGATTTTTGATGACATTTTCTGCCCGTCACGATGATAAAGGTGTATACGTTTACTTAAATAGAGTGAGATTTAACTAAAGAGATATCTTAAATTTATGATTTACTTGACAGCTTAATTAATCTGTAGTAAAATAAAAACAGTAAAGATTTCAGGGGAAGCAAAGATTAATTATTTAAGGAAACGCTGATTTATTCATAAATCAGCGTGGGGCTCCGGGGCGAAGCCCCGCAAATCCCACCTCCGGAAATCCGGCGAAGCCGGATTTCCTATATAATCAGTGTTTCCTTAATTAAGCTTTAACTTAATCAGTGTTTCCCGGTGTTTATTTCAGGAAAAGTTTATTTTTTGAAATGAGGTAGTGTTTATGTCAAAGAATCTCGTAAGAATTATATCAGCAGTAAACGCAGCAGTAATGATGTGCAGTGCAGCTGCAGTTTTTCCGGTATCTGTTTCAGCAGAAGATACTGGTGTTATTTTTGAATCGGAAGTTGAAAAAATAGAAGGAGTGGAAAACTGGACATCTATCTATGAAAACCAGATTCCGGGTTATTCTGGAGAGGGATTTGCCTATCTTACTGCAAAAAACATAGAATTCGAGGTCGAAGCTCCTGAAGAAGGACTTTATGAATTTGATGTAAGATATGCACAGATTCTCAGTGAGGAGGGAAGAATGCAGACTATCACTATCAACGGTGCGGAATACAGTAAAGTATTCGCCTACACTAACAAGTGGGTCGATACGGAATTCGGAAAATTCAGACTTAAAAAGGGTACTAACAAGATAGCACTTATTCCGAAATACGGCTATGCTGCATTCGATACAATTACAGTTAAGAAAGCTGTAATGCCTGATCTGAAGGCGACGGCTACTGCTGTTCCGTGCGATCCTGATGCAACAAAGGAAGCCAAAGGACTCATGAGTTATCTTTACAGTGTTTACGGCACAGGCATTCTTTCCGGTCAGCAGACTATCTACGGCGGCGGACACAAGATGAATACCACTATCCGCTACAATGCTGAAAAGGATATCTGCGTTGATGAATCCGGCAAGGAATACAGCTTTGATCCTGCAGACAAGGCAGTTGCAGATGACGGTTCAAAGTTCGTATGGAAGTGTAAGGACGAAAACGGTCAGGTTTACAGCTATGATTCACAGAACCGTAACTACAGCTACTGTGAGTATGACAGGGAACTTAAATATCTTAAGGAAACAGTAGGTGACATGCCTGCCATCCAGGGCTTTGACTTCGGCGCAAACTGCCCTTGCTACAAGTGGGATGACGGTATAGTTGAAAGAATGATCGACTGGACAAACAACAAGAACGGTATCTGTACAGCATCATGGCACATCAACGTCCCTGTAACAATGGCTGACTATACTCTCGGCGAACCGCTCGACTTCTCAAAGACAACATATTCTGAAAAGTGTGACTTCAGTCCTTCAAAGGCAATGGAAAAGGGTACACCGGAAAACGACTACTGGTCACTTTGTATAAAGAATCTTGCTGAACAGCTTTCCGCTCTTCAGGAAGCAGGAGTTCCGGTACTCTTCCGTCCTCTTCACGAAGCTGACGGCAATTACTCAAACGGCGGCGTTTCATGGTTCTGGTGGGGCAAGGAAGGTCCGGAAGTTTACAACAAGCTCTGGAAATATCTCCAGAAAGAGCTTCAGGACACATACGGAATCCACAACCTCATCTGGGAGCAGAATCTCTATACCTGGTCAGATGCATCTGCTGAATGGTATACAGGCGATGAATATGTTGACATTGTAGGATACGACAAATACAACACACAGTACAACCGTCATGACGGAAAAACAAGCGGACCGAATCTTGATGCCGAATCAGGTATCTTCTGGAAACTGTACGATACAGTTAAGGGAAAGAAGATGGTTTCAATGCCTGAAAACGACACTATTCCTTCACTTGACAACATCACTATCGAAAAGGCCGGCTGGCTCTATTTCTGCCCTTGGTATGATGAGGAAAGCACGCCGAAGTTCCTTTCAGGCAAAGAATATCAGGACGCTGCAGAGGTTGAAAAGATCTACAAGAGTGATTACTGCATAACACTTTCAGAGCTTCCGAAGGACTGGAAAGGTTATGAAGCATCTGCTGCTCCGACCGATCCCGGGAAAGACAAAGACCCTGGAAAAGATAAAGATCCTGATAAGAATACTGATCCGACTGCGGAACCTTCTCCGACTAAGGACGTAAAAACTGCAGTTCTCGGTGACGTAAATGCAGACGGCAATATCGACGTAACAGATCTTACTGAACTTTCACTTGCTCTCTTAGGCGACAGAAAGCTTACAGAAGACCAGAAGAAGCTTGCTGACATCGACAGCGACGGAGAACTCTCACTCGCCGACCTTGCAAGACTTCGTCAGTATCTCTCCAAGAAGATAGATAAGCTTGGCTGATCATTAAATCAGCGCTTTCTTAAAACAGCAGAATTACCGCAGACATCAGAAAATCGTCTGATGTTCTGCGGTTTTCTGTATGCGGGGTAATGGTGATTCCATGAATTACCGGATCACAACTGTCAGTAGAGCAAAAAGAAATGAAAAAACGGGTTTTTAAGATAAAAAATATTGAAATTTTCTTTTCATTATGATATAATTAGTAGATAAATTTGTAATTTTAAGGACAGATGAGAAAATGATAAAATTAGCGGAAATGTATATAACTCTGCTTCCTGTTATTCTGGCAGGAATTATGAATATGGTCTGGTGCAAGATAAAGTTCTGTGACTTTCTTCGCAAGCCTGTGGACTTCGGAAAAAACTTCACTGACGGACGCAGGATCTTCGGTGACAACAAGACCTTCAAGGGTTTCGCCGGCATGATAGTTTTCGGAGCGGTTTTTACTGTTTTATGGGGACTTGTGAGCAGACCGGGTACATTTGCCGCAGAGCATAATTATTTTTACAGATATTACGATAATACCATACCTTACAACGTGCTGACAGGTACGCTTATCGGTCTTGCCTATGCTTTGTTCGAACTTCCGAACAGTTTCATGAAAAGAAGGATCGGCATAACACCAGGCAAAAACGATATAAACGGTGCGAAAAAAGCTTTTTTCGTATTCATCGACCAGGCAGATTCCATCTTCGGATGTGTTCTGGTTGTCTGTCTGTTCTGCCCGCTGCCGGTATGGTTTTACTTTTTATATGTAATTGTGGGCGCCGGAACGCATATTATTCTGAATATGCTTCTTTACTTCTGCCACTTACGAAAAAACATGTTCTGATCAGAAAAGATCAGTGCTTTGCAAAATACGCTTTATCGAAAGGAAATATGGTCAATGATTATTAATGATCTCGGTGAACATCTTGACACTGAAAAAACCGGAAACAAAGCAGCGTTTCTTTCACGCATGAAAAGAAACGGATTCAATGTGCCGGGCGGCATCGTTCTTGGAAAAGACTGTTTTCTTGAAACTGTTTCGGCTGACGAAAACAAAGCAGATGCCGATAAGCTTTTAGGTTCACTGACAAAGGAAAATGCTAAGGAAACTTCGGAAAAGATAAAAGAACTTTACTCGGGTCTTAAGCTTTCCGATGAAATAAAGGCTGAAATCGAAAAACGTACCGATCCTCGGAAGAAATACGCTGTACGAAGCAGCGGCATCAAGGAAGATCTTGAAGGATTTTCATTTGCAGGACAGTACGATACATTTATCAACGTAAGCGGTGCCGATGATATTGCTGATGCCGTTATCAATTGCTATCTGTCCGGATTTTCCGAGACAGTCTTATCATATCTTGCTTCAAACGGACTTACGTCAGGCGAGTCCGAAATGGCAGTTATCATTGAAGAAATGGTCAACTCCGAAATAAGCGGTGTTGCTTTTACCGTAAATCCAATAACAGGCAACGACAAGGAGATCGTTATTGAAGTTACCGAAGGACAGGGTGAAAATCTTGTAAGCGGTAAGGTTGCTGCTGAAAGCTGCAGCTATGACTGGTGGAACAAGAAGATCACCTCTTCATCGGGAAAACTTCTTTCAGAAGACAAAATACGTGAGATCTCATGCACTGCCCTTAAGATACAGCAGTTCTTCGGATATCCGTGCGACATAGAATTTGCTATGGAAAACGATGAACTTTACATACTTCAGGCCCGTGCCATAACAAAGATCATTTACAGCGGAATAAAGGATCAGTGGACTACTGCAGATTTCAAGGACGGCGGTGTTTCAGCCACTGTCTGCACTCCGTACATGTGGAGCCTTTACGAATATATCTGGGAGAGCGAATTCAGAAAGTTCCTTATTGAATCAAAGATACTCAAACCGGCTGAACTGAACAAGAAGCTGGGTGAAATGTACTTCGGAAGACCGTACTGGAATCTTAGCGCTGCCAAGGCGGCTATGTCAAAGGTGCCGGGCTATAAGGAACGCGATTTTGACAGCGAGCTTGGAGTAAAGATCACCTACGAGGGAAACGGTAAAACAACTTCCATAAATCCAAAAACTATCTTCGGTATCATTGTAATGGCGTTACAGCAGAAAAAGATAGTAAAGGAACGCAGGGAGAACGCTGAAAGACTCAAGGCTGATCTTATGTCGAGGTACACTGCTTACTTTGATGAAAAGGAAGATCCGTACACTTCGGACGAAATAAGAACGAAATGGAAAAAGCTTATTTTTGATGATTATCTTTTCAGTGAAAGCACATATTTCAGACAGATATTTATAAACACTATCCATCAGTCACTGTACAAGGACAAGATCCTTAAGCATACGACTCAGGGCGGATATTTCACTTTGATAGGCGGTCTTGACAACATTTCACATCTGCTTCCGTTCTACGAAATGTGGGATATCAGCCGCGCCATAAGAAACTATGACAAGGCCTATGAATACTGGAAAAACACATCTGCTGAAGAAATAGCTGAAAATCTTGATGCGGTTCCTTACGGCGAAAAGGTAAAAAGCTACATAATGAAATTCGGCTATCATTCAAAGAAGGAACTGGATGTAACTTATCCTTCATTCTACGAAGATATACCGGAAGTAATAAACGATATAAAGAACACCTGCGAACTGGGTGATGAATGTTCACCGGAAGCAGATTCAAAGCGCCTTGCTGAAGATTTCCGAAAGGAAATGGAAAAGATAAAGGAAAAAACATCTGCCTCAGTTTACAGAAAAGTCGAAAAGAACGTAAACGACATGCGTAAGATGCTGTGGTGGCGCGAGGAATTCAGAGATGTTTCAACGAGATTCTACTGCGTGATCAGAGCGTACACCATGAGACTGGCTGAAGCTCTTTACAGTGACGGCGTGCTTTCTGACAGAAATGATATCTGGTTTACCAAGATCGAAGATATACGAAGCTTCATTGACGGTAAAATCAACGTGGAAGAACTTAAGAGGATCATCGAGAGAAACAAGGTCTACTACGCTTCCTTCAGACATTTTAAGAATGAAAACGAGATCGGTTCATCTTTTGCTGCCGGCGCGGAAAAGAGAGATGAAAAGGCTCTCAGCGGTATCGGCTGCTCATGCTTCAAGGCTACAGGTGCCGGCGCGGAAAAGAGAGATGAAAAGGCTCTCAGCGGTATCGGCTGCTCATGCTTCAAGGCTACAGGTATTGCCAGAGTTATTCATTCACTTGACGAGACTGACAGACTCCGTGAAGGAGATATACTTATTACGAAGTTTACAGATACAGGCTGGACTGGAAAGTTTGCGATGCTCAGCGGTATAGTAACTGAGTTCGGCGGTATTCTCTGTCACGCTGCCATAGTTTCAAGAGAATACGGTATTCCGTGCGTTGTCTGCGCTGAAAATGCCACTGCGTTGTCTGCGCTGAAAATGCCACAAAGCTTATAAAGGACGGCGACCGTATCACCATCAACGGCGAAACAGGCGAGATAATTCCGGGCGGTGAATAAATGAAGTGCTTTTTAGGTTATTACAATAAATCAGTAATTCTCACTTATGCCGGGGCTGCTGCTGCTGTTGCAGGAATGGGACTTGCTTTTTCCGGAAAGATAAAAGAGGCTGTACTCTGCCTGATATTCTGCGGAGTTGCCGACCTTTTTGACGGAATGATAGCAAGGCGCTGCAAGCGTACAGATGAAGAAAAAGAGTTCGGCATTCAGATAGATTCACTTACAGACATGGCGAGTTTCGCCTTGTTTCCGCCGGTCATCTCATTTGCAGTCGGAAACACCGGTATTATTTCGGTTCTGATAAACGCATTTTATGTAATTGCGTGTATTACAAGGCTTGGTTTCTTTAACGTTTCCACTTCAGTGGGCGCTGAAACAAAGTTCTACACAGGCCTACCGGCTACATTTGCTTCACTTATAGTCGTAAGTGCGTACATTATCGGAAAGATCACCGGACTTTTCAGTGTGATCATCCCGACGGTTCTTCTTGTGACCGGCTTCTTGTTCATTCTGAAGATAAAAATAGCAAAGCCGAGGGGAAAGGCGTATATTTTTCTCGGACTTCTGGCAATAGCTCTTGCTGTTACTGTAGGCGTGATGAAATAAGGT
>CADAPI010000180.1 GCA_902789705.1 uncultured Ruminococcus sp. | reverse complement strand
CACAAAGCTTGCATGTAAAAACGGATGCATAGGCTGTAAGATGTGCGAGAAGAACTGTGAATACGGTGCGATAACCGTTACCGACTTCCACGCTTCCATCGACCAGGAAAAGTGTACCGGCTGCGGAACGTGCGCTGAGAAATGTCCTGTCAAAGTCATTAAGCCATTATAAAAAAAACGATCCCCCTGAATACATCACGTGAATGTATTCAGGGGGAATATTTTTTATGATGTGCTGATCAAACAGCAGAAGATGGTCTTCAACCCGCTATCCACACTGACCGCAATCATTGTATGATTTATCAGCCTGTGATCGCCGGTGTCCGATCTGCTCTTTCAAATGTATTGTAGTCCATGTCTCTCAGAGTTTCTACAGGGATCTCGCCTGTATATCTGAAACTGTAGACAAGCTCATTGCTTTCGTTATAAAGGTTGTACCAGAAAACAGCGTAGTTATCTGTATCAAAATTATATTCAACATACACCTTGCCGGTCACTGTCATTCCTTCAGAAGTTGTCTGTACAAAGTCACCTGCATAGTCAGAACTGTTTTTAAAGTCGATAACATTTCCGTTTCCGTCTTCCCATTTACCTTCAAGAGATGAAACAAGAGGACCTGCACTGCCCGGTCTCGGATTCTTTGTTACTCTTGTAAATCCATAAGGTGTTGTCACGACAGGTTCAGCTTCCGGCTCTGTTGTCTCTGCCTCTTCTGTAGTTTCCGGATCAGAATCATCTTCCGTGGTCACTTCTGCATCATCTGAATTTTCAGTCTCTGATACTTCAGTTGTTTCGGCTGCCTCAGTTTCTTCCTCTGCAGCTTCTGTAGCCTCTGCTTCAGTAACAGCTTCTGTTACAGCGACATCAGGTGCCGATGTTTCTTCTGCTATTCTGATACTGATGTTTTCTTCAGTACTGCATCCTGTGAATACTGCACCTGCAAGTACAGCCGCAATTAATATAACTCCAGTATGATTTTTCATTACAGTTTACTCCTTAAAGCTTCTTCATCATTGCAAAATTCGACATGATCTTCTTTGTGCCGATCTCGTCAAATGCAATTTCGAGAAGAGCGTCATTTCCCATCGGTGTTACTGTAAGAACAGTACCTTCACCGAATTTATCGTGATCAACTCTGTCACCTGCTGAATATTTTGCAGGTTTCTTTGTTGTTCCCGGTTTTGAATTTTTCTTGGCAAGAAGCTGCTGCTGGAACGAAAGTGTGTTCATTGCTGAATGTGATCTGGATTTTGCGCTTGCCGGAACAGTTGTTGATATTCTGTCTTCCTTGAAGATGACTTCCGGATCGATCTCCTTGATAAATCTTGACTTCATGTTTCGGCTTGTTGTACCGAAAAGCATACGCTGTGAAGCATGGATAAGACAGAGCTTCTGCTTTGCTCTTGTGACCGCAACATAGGCAAGTCGTCTTTCCTCTTCCATGTCGTCATCGCTCATCATGGATCTTGTTCCCGGGAAGATACCATCTTCCATTCCTATTACGTATACATTCTCGAATTCAAGACCCTTTGCCGAATGGATGGTCATAAGTGTAACACAGTCGGCATCATCCGTCATCTTGTCGAGATCAGTATAGAGTGCTATATCAGCGAGGAATCCGTCAAGTGTGGAATCTTCATTGTTCTTCTGGTATTCCACCATTGTGGTCTTAAGTTCCTCGATGTTTTCAAGTCTTGTTTCGCCTTCGGTACCCTGAGTCATAAGATAGCTCTTGTAGCCTGAACGTTCAAGAAGCTCGTCAAGAAGAGTGTCAAGCGGAACTGTATCGACCATATCGGCCAGTGAATCAAATATTCCTGCAAGGCTCTTAAGCGAATTGGCCTTCTTTGAAAGAAGCGGATAATCGGAAGCATCACGCATAACTTCTATCGGAGAAGCTGCATTTGCAACGCATATCTCATCAAGGCACTTTATCGTAGCCTCGCCTATACCGCGCTTCGGTTCGTTCACGATTCGTCTGAATCGCATCATATCGTACGGGTTGTTGAGCACGCTTAAGTACGCAACGATATCTTTGATCTCCTTGCGGTCGTAGAACTTCATGCCGCCGTATACACGGTACGGAATGTTGTTCTGAACAAGAGCACGTTCAATTATATTTGACTGCGCATTCATTCTGTAAAGAACAGCGTTGTCACTGAATGAACCGCCGGCTTTCTTGTCTGCCATTATGGCGCTTGCAACATATCTTGCTTCGTCATTTTCATCGGAAGCCTTGTATACATGTACCTTGCCGCCTTCATCGCCGTCACACCAGAGTGTCTTCGGTTTTCTTCCCCTGTTGTTCTTTATCACTGAATTTGCTGCCGCAAGAATGTTCTTTGTCGAACGGTAATTCTGTTCGAGTCGGATAACACGGCAGTTCTCGAACTGATCCTCAAAGCTCAGGATGTTTTCGATGGTAGCGCCTCTGAAACGGTAAATACTCTGGTCGTCGTCACCAACAACGCAGATGTTTCTGTACTTTGAGGAAAGAAGACTTACAAGTTTGAACTGGGCATAGTTCGTATCCTGGTATTCGTCGACCATTATGTAACGGTAACGGTTCTGATAGTGTTCAAGTATTTCAGGAAAATCTTCAAAAAGTTCAACTGTAAGCATGATGATGTCATCAAAGTCAAGGGCGTTTGCAGCCAGAAGTCTTTTCTGATACTCACGGTAGATTTTTGCATAGACTGAGTATTTGAAGTCACCTTCTGTATCCTTTATTGCCTGTTCCGGTGACATAAGCTGATCCTTTGAACTGCTTATGAAACCTGCAGCTGATTTGGCGTTGAATGCCTTGTCCGTAATACCGAGATCAGCCATGCATGCTTTAATGAGCTTCTGACTTTCGTCTGTGTCGTAGATAGTAAAGCTGCTGTTGTAGCCAAGATTTGTGATCTCACGTCTGAGTATGCGTACACATGCGGAATGGAATGTCGCTGCATTCACGTCAAGTCCTGAAGTTCCGAGCATAGCTTCAAGTCTTGTCCGAAGCTCATTTGCTGCCTTGTTCGTAAACGTAATAGCAAGTATCTTCCACGGCTCTATAGGATTCACAGCAACGATATCTCTTAAGCGGTCGTAATCGTCTGTTTTTCCGTCAGCGTAATCCTTAAGGAACTGCATGTCATCATCTGACACCGGGAATCCCGGATCTTCATTGTAAGCATTTCCGAAGCTTATCATGTTAGCGATCCTGTTGATAATAGCCGTAGTTTTTCCGCTTCCGGCACCTGCAAGAACGAGGACCGGTCCGTTCACGCAGAATACTGCTTCTCTCTGCGGATCGTTCATTCTCTCAAAATATTTTTTCAGTGCCTTCTGCTTCAGCGTGGTAAAGTTATCTGTCATTAAAACTACTCCTGTCGGTACTTTTTTCAGCAAACGGTGCTGAAATTTCATGAAATCAGTTATAATTTATCTCTATATATTATACCATATCCGAAGCTGTTTTCATAGAAAAAAAGTTAATAATCTTAAGTTACAATTCCAATTTTTATTACACACATTTACCATAACAATACTTTTTTAAGGTAACACTGATCAAGTCGGAAATCCGGCTTCACCGGATTTCCGGAAGTGGGATTTACGGTGCTTCGCCCCGGAAAAACAAAAGTCCCTGCATCTTGCGACACAGGAACTTCTGTTTGTAGTATGTCAAAATAAGAATCTATCATAACTTGCTGAAAGCGGGATTTAACACCCGCTGTTGTCTCTTATCTGTTATTCTTCAAAAAGAACGGTCATTTATTTATCTTTCTGTTCTTCTTATAAATAGCAGATTTGTAGGTCATTCACCTCAATTTCTCCCTCGGTTATTTATTTTATCATTTATTGCGGAAGATTGCAATAGGTTTTGGGTGAACGGTAGGCTATAGCGTGTGAACGGTCATTTTTTCTCATAAAATAACAGAAAAGATGTATTTAAGCCATGATAAATCATTCTTCTTCAGGTGGTAATTCACCAACATTATTTCTCAGTGAAGGTTTCAGTCCGGTTTTTATTTCACGGAGAACTTTTACAGAAGGTGAAAAAAGCAGACGGCATTTTCCGTATGTCGGATGTTCAAAATCTCCGTAGAAAGTCTGAGGTTCCTCCGGAGATGTTCCCACTGCCCAGATAAAAGTTTCATCACCTGATTTTACTTCTTCCGAATATCTGCCGAATTCAGTAAAATCGCCGGTCCTTATTGTGATGAGCTTCTTTCTTCTCTTCTTGGCAAGGATCTTGTCTATGTCTATCTCGCCGTTTACAACAAGATATTCGTATTCAATATCGTAATTCGTGCCGAGATAAAGTCCGCCGTAAAACGCTCCGACGCCGAGCAGTGCTCCGATTATTGCAATATGAAGCTTCATACTCAGTACAATGATCACCAGTCCGGCAACGATACCGCCGATAAGGCAGGCAGCACGCTTCAGATTGTCCGATCCGTTATCAACTTTTTTCACTATCTGTTCTGCATAAGAATCCATTATTATTCCTCCATTGTTAGATTTTCTTCCCCACCCCCCTGCCCCCCTCCCGGAGGGAGGGGGGAGATTGTCTGCATAAATCCACACCCTGAGGGGGAATATTCTGTTTCGATCCACACCCCATATTATGCTTTGACCATACCCTTAGAGGGATTATTCTGATTTAATCCACGTCCAGAGAGTGTGTTATGCTTTTCTCCACATCCTGAATGCAGAGCACCCCATGTTTATCCACTCAGCCTGAATAAATCGTACAGGCTTTATTTACAGATCTCATAGATGGCATTAGCCATAATCTTTGCATTGAGTCGCAGGCTGTCGAGGGAAACCGACTCGTCGTTGCCGTGCATGTTGTTTTCCTCTCCCGGGAATTCTGCGCCGAAGGCTACGCCGCCTTCTACTGTTTTCATCGACGCTGTGCGGAAGGCTTGCTATGTCTGTGATAAGTTCAAATCCGCCCGGAGCAACTGTTTCGGCTATCTTCGCGATGATATCCTCCCTGTTTCCGCATTCCGGATAACGGACATCGATCCTGAATTCAAGTACATTATCCGCAAGGTCAGCAATGCTGAGTACCTGAGTAAGATCTCCTGTTTTGTCGAACATCTTTATTCCGCATCCGCTGCCGCTGAAGTCACCGTGTACAAATGAGTTCTTTATGTTTTCAAAAGTCTTTCTTTCATCGTCGTCGAGTTCCAGTCCGCAAAGATAATCCACAAGGCCGGTTACCGCGTTGAGTCCGTCAGCCGGTGTGGATGCATGAGCTGCAGTACCCTTGTATTCAACAAGGAAAGCTCCGTCCTTTTCAGTTACAGTAACGTTCTCCTTTTCCGGGAACGTGCTTATTCCGGTAACTACTGCATAGGCATCTGACGGAACAGCATTAGGCACCGTACCGCCGTGCATCATCTTTACATGAGTAAACTCCGCATTTTTCCTGATGCGCAGTCTGAGCATTCCCTTTTCAAAATTGATAACCGGATAATCTCCGTCCGGTGTGAAAACGAGTTCAGGCATGGACTCGCGCTTCAGATAGTATTCCATATCCGTCGAGCCGTTTTCCTCGTCGCATCCTACGATAAAGCGGACGTTGTGTGTAAGATCGACACCAAGTTCCTTAAGTGCTTTCAAAGCATAGAGGACTGCAATGGCAGGTCCCTTGTCATCGATGGTACCGCGTCCGTATATCCTTCCATTTGCTATCTCACCGCCGAAAGGTTTAAAAGTCCAGTCCTTTTCCGTAACAGGAACAACGTCAAGATGGCAGAGAACGCCGAGCTTTACCGGCTTTTCATTATACTCTATGGTACCGGCGTAATTTTCAAAATTATTTGTACAGAAGCCTTCATCGTCCGCCATTTCAAGAAACATTTTAAGAACTCTTGAACACTCATCTCCGTACGGTCTTTCAGGAGTGCCTTTTACAGAAACGCTCGGAACTGCGATTATCTTTCTTAAGGCTTCGATCATTTCATCAAAGTTTTTATCTATTACAGCATTTATTTTTTCTCTCATTTATTTTCCCTCCTTAAGAGCATTTACCTCATCTTCATCCGGTTTTACATAAACCGTTGAGTTGTTCGTAAAAATGACCATTCCCGGCTTTGCACCGTTCGGCTTCTTTACATAGCGTGCTTCGGTATAGTCCACTGGCACCTGTGATGAATTCTTCGCCTTGCTGTGATATGCCGCAAGCATGGCTGCTTCCATTATCGCCTTTTCGGACGGTTCCTTTCCTTCTGTAAAGAGGATAGCATGGGAACCGGTAATGTTGTGGGTGTGGAACCAGATGTCCGTCTTCCCTGCTGTTTTCAGGGTAAGCTTGTCGTTCTGTTTGTTGTTTCTGCCCACGAACACGGTAAATCCGTCACTGGTTCTAAACTTAAGCGGCGGCTGTTCCTTAGGCGGTTTGCCCTTCATCTTTCCGGCTCTCAAGTAGCCCTGTTCGGCAAGTTCAGCCCTGAGTTCTATTATGTCAAGGTCAGTACGTGCTCTTGTAAGCGAATCAAAAACGCTTTCTATGTACACAAGCTCCTCGCTGTTTTTGCGTATCTGCTCAGTCAGCACCTGCTCGGCAGTGACCAGCTTCTTGTACTCGTGATAGTACTTCTGCACGTTCTTTGCCGGAGCAAGTCTGCCATCCAGTTTTATTTCCACCTGCGGACAGTTTTCATCGTAGAAATTTTCAAGAGTAACGCTTTCATCGCCCTTGTTTATACGGTAGATATTTGCCGAAAGCAGGTCGCCGTACAGCTTGTACTCATCCTTCCTGTCACAGTCGGCAAGCTCTGCCTGCTGGTTTGAAATTCTCTTGCTTATTCTCTCGGTAAGATTCATAAGCAGACGGAAAAGATCATTGGCACGCTGTTTTATTCTCGATTCAGTATCTCTTGAAGCGTAGAAATAATCAAGCGTTTCGCTGGCACTCTCCTTCTGCTGCTTGATGAGTATAGCCCCGTACTGCTGTATATCAATGAACGTAAAGTCCTTCGGCAGATTTTCCTTCGTCCTCAGAACCGTAAACTGAAGTTCACCTTTACGGTACTGATCTGCAGTCTGCTTTATTTTGAAGATAAGTCTTCCGAGAATATTCTCATCAAGTTCCGAAAGATTTATATCCTCGCCTCGTGTCGCATAGAACACCCATTCCCTTGCGATGACCGGTGAGATACCTTCAAATATTTTCACAAGCGCCTTTGCAGGATCACCTGTTTTGTATTCCGCCAGAGCCGCACGTATATCCTCATCAGATGCTTCTGTAAACAGAAGGCGCTTGTCCCTCGGCGGAAGTTCGTATTTCATTTTCGGAAGAACAAGTCTCGCTCTTGACATTTCCGCATCAACTCGTTTTATACTGTCAATTATGCATCCGTCCTCACCCACAAGGATAAGGTTCGAGTACTTGCCCATTATCTCGCTTACCAGCGTAAGGTTTACAAGGTCTCCGAGTTCGTTCATTGCTTCAAAGTCGAAGCAGAGTATTCTTTCGAATCCGTCCTGTCTTATCCCGAGAAGCTTTGCTCCCCCGAGATGTTTTCTCATAAGCATGCAGAACATAGGCGGTACCGCAGGATTATCTATATCAGAAGCTGTGATGTGCACGCGGGCACTGTCAGCAGCCGCACTGAAAAGAAGTCTGGCACTTCCTCCCCTGTAGCGTAATCCTATTACCATCTGTTCCTTTGACGGCTGATATATTTTATCAACTCTGGCACCTATGAGAAATTCAAGTTCCTTCTTTACAAGATGAAGGAACGCTCCGTCTAATGCCATTTGTTTTTCTCCTTTTTATTTTCATATACAGCGTACTACATCAGTACATGTCGCAGATGTTTCAACTTTTATTCCCGGAGCTGCAGTCTTAAGAAGCTTCGCAAGATATTCCGCACTCATGCGTTCGGTGTAGAAATGTCCGCAGTCGAACAGCGTAATACCCTCACTTACAGCACTGAGCCATACGTCGTGCTTGACATCACCTGTAATGTACGCGTCACAGTTATTCTTCGAAACAAAGGAAAGAAGTGATCCGCCGCTTCCTGAACAGATGGCGACTCTTCTTATCTTTCTCATTCCCGGAGCAAAGCGCACCGGACCGCCGCCGAACATTTTTCCAAGCCTGCGTGCCATTTCTTCAGCTGAAAGGCCTTCTTCGGTGATCTCGATTATTCTTCCGTCTCCGTCAGCAGAATCCGGACTTTCCGGGATCATCGGTATTCTGAATTCTGAGGTTTTAAATTCTCTGCTCATCATATCGGCTATCATATCATTTATACCGTGTACAGCCTTGTCAAGCGGAGTGTGCACGCATATTGCTGAAATGCCGTTTGCGGCAAGACGCACTGCAGGATCACTCATGGAAAGGTGCTTTAAAGGCTTAAAAATAACCGGATGATGGGAAACTATGAGGTTTGCTTTCTTCGCGATCGCTTCGCCTATGGTTTCATGGGTTATGTCAAGTGAAGTTAAAATGCCTGTCACTTCTGTTTCTCTGTCGCCCACAAGCAGACCGGAATTGTCCCAGTCATCCTGTGTACAAAACGGTGCGGCTGCATTTATAACATCGTAAACATCCCCGACTGTCAGTCTGAATGTTCCGTTAAGCTTTGAGGCTATCACATTACATTCCTTTTCAGCAGCTGCGATATCAGCAGTTTTTCCGGAACGGCTCAGTCCTTCGGACACATTAAGAAGGCGGCGGTACTGCTTCTTTGTATATTCCACCGCTTCCGGATTGGAGAGATCATGCATACCTGTATCGGCAAAAAGATCGCTCACAGTGACCCTGTATCCATCGAAGATTACCTTCATAACTGTATAAACATGATCATTGTCAGTGACCGCTTCTTCCTTTATTATTCCATAGCCGTTTTCGCAGAGCCATTTTCTTAAAAGCGGCTCCTTTGTCATAGGCTGAAGAATAAGATTCACTCCGTTTTCAAGCCACTTTGCCGCTTCTATTATCGCTATTATAGTTTCGCCGCCCATGCCGGCAATAACGACATCGGTTATGCCCTCAGGATCTATCTCTTTAAGTCCGTCTGACTTTACAACTGTTATCTTTTCGCCAAGTCCCGCTCTGTTTATCGTTGCAGCAGCAGCTTCAAGAGGACCGTCAGCTATATCACCTGCTATGGCACGTTCACATATTTTTTCCTCCACAAGGTAGACCGGAAGATAAGCATGGTCAGTTCCCACGTCGCACACTGTTCCCTTTCCGCTTACCATGGAAGCACATTTGAGCAGTCGTTTATTGTTAAGCATGATGCCGCCTCCTGTTTTACTTCTTTTCTGCTTTTATCCACTCATCCCACACGTCCGGACAGTAGCCGACCGTTGCGGTTTTTCCGTTTCTTACTATCGGTGTTTTATAGAGTTTCGGGCACTCCATAAGTTTGTCCGGCTTTGCATCATCGGTAAGATATTTTATATCGCAGTAATCCTTGTTCTTTTCATCTATAAGAGCGTCAACACCGCCCACAGCCTGTGACACGCTTCTGAACTCCCCGGCACTCAGTCCTTTTGAAAGAATATCGACCGACTGAAACTTTATACCGTGTTCCTTGAAAAAACGCTCCGCCTTTTTGGTATCGAAGCATTTTGACTTTCCGAATATCTGAATATTCATCCGTAATTTCCTTTCTTAAGAAAACGCTGATTTATTCATAAATCAGCGGGGGCTTCCGGGGTAAAGTCCCGCAAATCCCGCCTCCGGAAATCCTGCGAAGCAGGATTTCCGATATAATCAGTGTTTCCTTAACTGTGATCATAGCTTTTTTTAGTATACCATAATATGAAATATTAGTCAAACAAAACGTCGTTATTATCACACCTCTGTTCTTGACTTTTGTCTGATTCCGTGGTATGATTTGTATAACAAATCATACTGTGAGGTGAAATATATGAAAACTCCGAAAGGAAAATATGCCTGGACAGCTACTGTAGGTGAAAAAGGCCAGATAGTAATACCAAAACAGGCGCGTGAAGTTTTCGGTATAAAGCCCGGTGACACGCTGCTGATCCTCGGCGATGACGAACGGGGTATCGCTATCCCGCCGAAAGGAGCATTTTCTGAGCTGTTTGCAGCGACTTTTGATGAAAAGGACGGTGACAAAAAATGAAAATAGCATGGTTCTGTATTCCCGCACACGGACACACCAACCCGACACTTGCACTGGTAAAAGAACTGACCGCAGCCGGACACGAGGTCTTCTATTTTTCTTTTGAAATGTTTAAGGAAAAGATTGAAAGCACCGGTGCAGAGTTTATAAGCTGTGACGGATATGATTTTGAAATGGAAGACAAGGAAAACGCCGACCGTGTCGGCAAGGACAAAGTATTTGCCACGGAACTTCTTGTTTCTTCCACGCTTGCACTCGATGAAATGACCACGGAAAAGATAAAAGAAATAAAACCGGATCTCATCGTATCTGACTCCATTGCATTCTGGGGTAAGCTGGTCGCCCTGAAACACGGAATACCTTATGTTTCTTCCACTACCACATTCGCTTTCAACAGATACTCGGCAAAGTACATGAAGGAATCTCCGCTTGATATAATAAAAATGCTGTTTGCAATGCCAAAGATAAAT
>CADAPI010000179.1 GCA_902789705.1 uncultured Ruminococcus sp. | reverse complement strand
TTCCAGGGTCAGCTCATGACCTATGTTCCTGGTGAGGGACCGTGCTACCGCTGCGTATTCAAGGAACCACCGCCGAAGGATGCCGTTCCTACATGCAAGCAGGCCGGTGTTATCGGCGCAATGGGCGGTGTTATAGGAAGCCTTCAGGCAATGGAAGCTATCAAGTACATTCTTGGTGTTGGCGACCTGCTCACAGGTTATCTTCTTACCTACGATGCACTTAAGATGCAGTTCCGCAAAGTAAAGCTGCCGTCTGACACTCATAGCTGTGCAGTCTGCGGAGACCATCCGACAATTACAGAACTTATCGACTACGAACAGGCAGAATGTGACGGTACAGGATTATGATAAAACTTAAAAGAAGTGATTACAGCAGAATAGTTGAACACGCTGAAAAGGAAGCACCGATAGAAGCCTGCGGACTTATTGCAGGGGAACTGGACGGTGAGGACAGGATCATAAAGAAGGTCTACATTCTTACCAATACCGATCATGCAGAGGAACACTTCACTCTTGATCCGAAGGAACAGCTTGCAGCTGTAAAGGACATGAGAGCAGAGGGACTTATTCCTCTCGGAAACTGGCATTCCCATCCGGTATCTCCGTCACGTCCTTCAGATGAGGACAAGAGGCTTGCCTTTGACAGCAGCGCAAGTTATCTCATTCTCTCACTCATGGATGACGAACCGGTACTTAATTCGTTCCATATTGAAGGCGATACAGCAACAAAGGAAGAGTTAGTAATAGTTGAAGATTAAAAAAAGACCGCAGTCTGAAATTTACACAGGCTGCGGTTTGTTTTGGGCGTGGAAACGGTATGCCTTCGGCATGCTATTGAAAAAGGGCATCGCTTGATGCCCTTTGTAACGATAATTGTTTGGTTTTCTAATCCCATGCGGTAGTAACATCGTATTTAGGAATGTTTTCGTCCTTTGTTAAGAAAGTCATGTTTTCTTCCTGAGCCTGACAGATAAGCAGTCTGTCAAATGGATCACCATGAATTTTAGGGAGATTTTTTATTCTTTCAAGATGATTTGCTGATATCGGCAAGATTTGAAATCTCATGTTTTCACATAATGCGATCATGACAGAAACAGGCGCTGGAAGTTCTAATTTACCTATGCTATTTTTTATAGCCATTTCCCAGAAGCTCACAATGCTGATATAAACCTCTTTATCTTGTTCTATACGTTTTTTAACTGATTCAGGTAGCCTTTCATCTTCTGTAAGGAACCAGTATACAGTATGTGTATCGAGTAGAATCATCCCATATACTCCTTGAACTCTTCAAGCGGTTCGTCAAAGTCATCGGACATCCAGCCCTTACCTTTTAATGCACCGGCTTTTCTGTAATAAGGAGTACCGTCATCGTTATAACCAAGCGGAGCGATTGTATCGACACTGGAATCAGATTCAAAAGTAATTATTACGTTCTGCCCTTTTTTCAATGCTATGTTTTTATCCATAATAATATTTGAGCCGTCGTAGTATCCGTTTACTGCTGCTAACATGGTGAATTCCTCCTTTACAGCAAGATGAATGAACGCTTTCTGTTAATTTAAGTATAACCGATTTTACCATATAAATCAAGCTTTTTCTTATGAATAAAAGGTATGCCTTCGGCATGCTATTGACAACAACGCCGTCAGATGATATAATCATAGTGTTTCTATAGGAATTTTAGGCTATAGGAACACCCCTTAAAACACCATGATAAAGAGGTAACGCTATGACTTTACAGCAGCTTAGATATATTCTTGTGATCTCGGCTACCGGATCAATGAACAAGGCGTCGGAACAGCTTTATGTTTCACAGCCTTCACTTACTTCATCAGTACAGGAACTTGAAAAGGAAATAGGCATCAAGATCTTCAACAGGACCGGCCGCGGTGTCACTCTTACCAATGACGGTTCGGAGTTTATCCAGTACGCACGCCAGGTAGTAGGTCAGTTCGAGATTCTTTCCGAAAAGTACAGCACAAAAGGTGCGGTAAAGAAGAAATTCGGCGTGTCAACACAGCACTATTCATTTGCAGTAAAAGCCTTCGTTGAAATGGTCAAGAAGTTCGATACGGCAGAATATGAATTTGCAGTACGTGAGACCAAGACAGCCGAGATAATAAGCGACGTTGCAGGCTTCCGCAGCGAGATAGGCATCATCTATCTCAACGATTTTAACAGAAAATCGCTTACCAAGCTTCTGCATTCAAACGGAATAGTGTTCCATCCGCTTACAAAGTGCGCTGCATACGTTTATCTGTGGAAGGGACATCCGCTTGCAGGTCAGGAAAAGATCACCTTTGATGAACTTGCAGATTATCCGTGTCTGTCATTTGAACAGGGTGACAACAGTTCCTTCTACTTTGCCGAGGAGATCTTAAGTACCAATGACTATCAGCGCGTGATCAAGGCAAATGACCGTGCGACGATGCTCAACCTGATGATCGGCCTTAACGGCTACACTCTCTGTTCCGGCATCATCTGTGAGGAACTGAACGGCTCTGACTATATCGCCGTTCCGTTTGAAGATGAAAATGATGAGTCAGATGAAGCAATGGAAATAGGCTATATAACACTAAAAAATGTAGTACTCAGCGAGATGGCCGAGATCTACATAGGTGAGATAAAGAAATATCTCGGTCTGTCAGATGAAGATAAACCGGAATAATAAAACAGCAAGTCCGTTCATTAAAAATGAAAACTGAACGGACTTTTTGTGTGCTTTGAGATGAATGGTTACTTAAGCAGTGTGTAACTGTTCCCGCGGTTATCTCGGTACAGCCGCTGTGCGGCTGTGCTATGGAAATACCGGCTGCTTGCAAGCAGCCGGTACAAATTAAAAATCAGATTAGTTAATGATACAGAAATCAGTGTCACTCATATTAACGATGAAGATTATATTTGCTTGACAGATATGATAAAAGCAAAAGATGGAGATTTCTTCATAACTGACTGGTTGCGTAACAGAAATACGCTCGAATACATAGGAATATGGGAGAAGGTTTATAATCCGGATTTTAATTATGGCGAATTCGCCATAATTAAAAGTCAATCAGGATTAAACAGTTTTAAAATCAGCGTTAAAGAATTAGCAATATCCAAAATCACTGAAATAACAGCTGTATAGTGCATCACAAATATCATCTGCACAATCAATAACGCGTATTGACTAATCAAGTTAACATGTGTTATACTGTATATAACAAAATTTATTTAACACGGTTAAAATTCGTTAGGAGTGATCTGTATGCTGCTTGATTATCTGCAGGAAAATTATAAGAATAATGAACCTATTTTTGTGGCAGATATTCATCTGCCGGTCAGTGACACAAATCTTCGCCAGATGCTTAAAGTATTATGTGATAAGGGTACGATACACCGTTTTGACACTGGTATTTATTATCTTGCCGGAATTTCAAGACTTAAAGGCGGTACTTCTCTTTCACCGGGTGAAGTTGTACGTTATAAATATATTTCCAGAAACAATAAAACAGAAGGGTATTATTCCGGCTATACATTTGCAAATCAGTTAGGTATTTCATCACAGGTGCCGGTAGTTATTGAACTGGTAAGTAATGAAGCAAGTGCCAAAGTCAGAGAGGTCAGCATTAAAAATCAGCGTATAATACTTAGAAAACCGCGTACAGAGATTAATGACAGTAACTGCAAAGTGCTCCAGTTGCTTGATCTTATGAAGGATTTTGAACAGTACTCTGATGAAGATAATACAGCAGCACCTGAAATCATAAGAACATATGTCCGCGATATTAAAATAAAAAGATCTGATGTTGACAAGTACATTTCGCTGTTTCCGATGAAGGTGTATAAAAATATTTACGAAACGAGGCTTTATGATGTTTTTGCATAATGACAGAGAGTTGTTTCATGACGTAGTAGTTTCTGCGGCGGAGAAGTTTGGCACCGTTGTCCCGATTGTAGAAAAAGACTATTATGTCACTATGATATTAAAGAAACTTTCAGCTTTATGTCCGGACTGTGTTTTCAAAGGCGGAACTTCATTATCCAAATGTCATCATATAATTGACAGGTTTTCTGAAGATATTGATATTGCGTTTTCAAATGAATTATCACAGGGTAAGAGAAAGAAATTAAAGAATGATATTATAGCAGGCATTAGTGATGAACTGGAAATGCCGATTTTAGACTGGGATAATGCCAGAAGCAGAAGAGATTATAACTGTTATACATTCTCATATGATCCGGTTGAAGGATTCGTTACGCAGGGAAGACTTATACCGGGCGTAAAAATGGAGGTTTCGCTGGCATCTTTGTCTTATCCGACTGTTGTATTGCCGGTTGACAGTTATGTGTATCGGTTCCTTGCAATTGATAATCAGGAAATAATCGATGAATTTGATTTACAACCATTTGAAATGAAGGTGCAGGGAATCGACAGAACTTTTGCAGATAAGGTGTTTGCAGTCTGCGATTATTATCTTCAGGGAAAGACCAAAAGATATTCACGCCATATCTATGATATTCATATGCTTAGTTCAGTGGTGGAACTGAATGATAATTTTAAAGATCTTGTAAATCATGTGCGTAAAACAAGATCACAGATGTCTGTTTGTCCTTCAGCTAAAGAAGGTGTGAATATTTCAGAATTGCTTAATGAAATCATAGAAAAAGAAGTTTTTAAGAATGATTATCTTGAAATAACAACTTATTTTCAGAATCATCAGGTAAGTTATGAAACTGCAATTGATACGCTAAGAAAAATTGCTGAAAGTGATGTTTTTTAACGGTTCTTGATCAGAGAATTACTGAAACAATAAGAAAAACACAGCAAGTCCGTTCAGAACATGAAAACTGAACGGACTTGCTGGTTTTAGTTTTATGTGGAGCAGCATTCACCGTGCTATCGGGAATGCTGTAGAGGAGAGCGGGGATCAGCCGGCGTATTTTGTGACTTTGCGTACTGCTTTTTTCAGTGCTTCTGCTTTGTCGGTACGTTCCCAGGTGAAATCTGCGTCTGGTCTTCCGAAGTGGCCGTAGGCTGATGTTGCGGCGAATACCGGTTTTCTGAGATCAAGGGCACGGATTATGCCGCCCGGTGTAAAGTCAAAAATGTCTGTAACTGCTGCCTGGATCTCTTCGTCGGTTATCACACCTGTTCCGAATGTGTTTACGTAAACTGATACCGGAGCAGCAACGCCGATAGCGTATGCAAGCTGGATCTCGGCACGTTTTGCAAGGCCGGCAGCTACGATGTTCTTTGCAGCCCATCTTGCTGCGTAGGCAGCACTTCTGTCTACCTTGGTGGAATCCTTGCCGCTGAATGCACCGCCGCCGTGGTGAGCGGCACCGCCGTATGTGTCAACGATGATCTTGCGTCCGGTAAGTCCACTGTCGCCTACAGGTCCGCCAATTACGAAACGGCCTGTTGGGTTTACAAGGATGCGTATATCAGCGGTCAGCCATTTCTTCGGGATGACCGGTACAATAACGTTCTTTATAAGATCTGCACGGAGTTTGTCCTGTGATACATTCTCGTCGTGCTGTGTTGAAACGAGGATAGTGTCTATTCCGACTGCATTGCCGTCTTCATAGATAACTGACACCTGAGTTTTTCCGTCCGGGCGGAGATAAGGGAGTGTGCCGTTTTTTCTTACCTCAGCAAGACGGTATGAGAGTCTGTGAGCCAGTGAGATAGGCAGCGGAAGAAGCTCGG
>CADAPI010000178.1 GCA_902789705.1 uncultured Ruminococcus sp. | reverse complement strand
AAGTTGTAGTAATCTTCATCCGCTTCATCGGTAAAAGTATCGGCTGAATAATCTGTAAACTTCACTGTTTCAGGATCAGTTACAGTAAACTTTCCTTTAATTGCCCCGGCCGGCCTTACAGCGAGCGGTGCAAGAAATCCTGCGGGCAGTTCGTAGTCAGAGGTTCTGATGTACTTTGCAACTTCGACGCTGTCGATCTTTTTGTCAATATAAAGTCTTTTAAGATCAAGTTCTTTAAGCGCATCGAGGTTCTTTACTGTTGTTCCGGATGTGGAAACACTCAGAAGATTTATAAACGGCTTTAAAGTATTAAGATCAAAGTCTTCGGTATTGAATATATCAATATCAATAATGTGATCTATTTCTTTAGTGCATTCAGCAAATGTCGAATCAGTAAGTCCTATTTGGTGAACATTCGTAACATCACAAAGCAACGCAGGATCGAAGTTCTTCCAGTTTACTATATTTATATGATACAGTTCAGGCATCTTGGCCAGATCTTTAAGTGAACTGAGCTCTTTGATAATACTGCCGTCAAGAGTTACAGTAAAAACTTCCTTAAGTTCCTCATCGGATATGACGCCGTCCTTGTTTCTGTCAAACAGCGAATCATGCTTCAGAATAGACTCAATGATCTTATCATTGATATCTGCCTTCTGAACCTTTGTTTCCTCGGCGCTGATAATGGTCATGCACTGTGAAGCAAGAATGACCGCTGATGCAAATGCTGTCACTTTTCTAAGTTCTTTTTTCATTATATTTACCCCCAAAGTAATTTAGTAAAACACTGATTAAATCAGAAATCCGGCTTCGCCGGATTTCCGGAAGGGGAATTTGCGGGGCTTCGCCCCGGTCCCCTACGCTGATTTATGAATAAATCAGCGTTTCCTTAGCTTATTTTCATCCTTTTAACGATCACACAGGACAGAACTGAAAAAATAACGATCACGAACTGTGCAATACGAAGAATATTGTTTTCAAATGAGAAAAATTCCATTGTGCTTATTTTAACAACGGAAAATAATGCAACTGCAGCCTGAAGGAACCACACTCCGAAAAACGCAAGCCACTTGAGCGGATGACCGTGAGCAAACGCTTTGAATGAAGCATTTACAAGAAATGCGGTAAAAGCTATCAGAAGATAGAGTATAAGCCCAGCAACGGCAGGCATGAAATATACCAGTGACTGAGCACCGGCTTCACCGATAACTACAGATGAAGGCACAGCCTTTGCCTTGAGAATGAGACTGAAAATAAACTCTGCTGCTATAAAAACCAGAGATGCTATACAGGATTGTTTTATTTCTTTTTTCATAACCGCCGCTCCTTACTGAATAATATCTGAAAGATCCTCAGGTATAATGTCATAGTCAATAATGTCCGTATTGATGTTGTCAAAAATGTTCTGAGTCTTTTCCTTAATACTGTCAGTATCGATCTTTAATTTTCCGGCATCGAAAGTAAACATGAGCCAGTTCTTAAGTGTGCCCCAGAATTTTTCAAAAGCATTCAGTCCGGAACTTACTCTTTCAGTAACATCACCTATATTGATCTCAGTATTGAAAGTGATATTGAATCCGTCTGAAATACGGTCAGTAAGTGAAGCCAGCTTGTCTTCGAACTTTCCCTTGTAGTTCAGTTTCGAGAATGATTTTACATAATCGAGCAGCTTGTCATATGTCTTCTGTTCAAGTTCGATCTTGTATTCATCAAGATATTTGTCAAGAAGTTCCTTTGCCGAATCTTCAGTGAGATTTCCGTTGAGAGCCTCGGTCTTCAGATCGTTGATAAACTTGAAAATGTATTCCTCGGTCATCGTCTTATCTTCCTTGCCGCCGCCGATCTCCTGCTCTTTCAGATCTTCGGCCACTTCGTTGATAATATCACTGGTAACGATAAGTTCCTTTGTGGCAGTCTCTTTCTTTTCCTCGTCAAGCTTTTCGCCGGATGATTTTTCGTAGGAAGTAAGAATGCCGGTAAGGGCACCCGTACCGGATACCTTGAACGGAGCGGTTGCAAGCACCTGACAGTTCTCTACTCCGGCAGTCAGCAAAGCGTTTGCTATCATGTTTTCATCGACGTAAGTAAGGTTTGCCGTCTTTACGATAAGTCCGCCAGTCTGCATAGGCATGATATACGAACATGAAAGCGTTCTTGTTCCGATAATATCATCGGAAACCAGTCCCTCAAGGTACTGCCTTTCCTGCTGGTTGTTGATCTCGATGACCATGGTGTCCGAAGGATCGGCACCGAAAAATTCAAAGATTTTTTCTTTCTGAGCGTCAGTAAGGTCAGCTCCGATTGTAATGACTGGGACCGCGTCAGCATATGATGTAAAAGTGAAAGCACCGGCTGTAAGTGACATTGCCAGAGCCGATGCGATAATTTTTGAAGTAATTCTTTTCATACAGTTCCCCTCCTGCTTTTTTATGTATAAATAAATTATATGAGATTTGATCATTTTTGTCAATTAATAATCAACCGTTTTTTATATTTTCGTCATCAGATTTCGCATCTTTCTTATGTTCGCACAAGAAAAAGATTGAATAATATCATGAAATATGTTAAAATAAGTTTATATTCATATTAAACACGGAGGTGCAATATGGCTTATACAGATTATCAGAAGGCATTGAAAACAGGTGAAAAGACTTATAAAACTCTGGCTTCAAAAGGTAAATACCCTTACCTTCCTGTACTCGAGGATATGATTGCAGGTGAACCGCCGATGTCACAGACCAGACTTGGTCTTATCGAAATACCTATAGAACTCATTGCCGGTACATATACATCAGGACGAACAAACGCTTTTGCGCGTGATTTCATGCCCCTGCTTCCGCCGGAAACAGAATTCGCAACAAAGTGGGCGGAACTCTACGATTCGCTTTGCGAAAACGGTCAGCGTGATCCTGTAGTGGCATACGAATACATGAACCGCTACTATCTCGTTGAAGGAAACAAGCGTGTCAGTGTTCAGAAATACATGGGTGCGGTAGCCATCGAAGGCAACGTAATAAGAATGGTACCGCAGAAAAATGATACTGCTGAAAACCGCATCTATTATGAATATCTCGATTTTTACGCAAAAACAAAAGTAAACTACATTCTCATGAGCCGTGAAGGCAACTACGAGCGGCTTTACAGACACGTTCATCCGAACGATAACAATAAGTTCAGCGATGATGACATGCTCGACCTCAAGTACATCTACTGCTGCTTCAGAAAACATTATCTGGAAAAAGGCGGAGACAAGCTCAAGGCGCGTATCGGTGACCAGCTGCTCACCTACATGGACATTTTCGGTTATGAAAATACCCGTGACCAGTCATCTTCCGAAATAAAGGAAAACATTGCAAAGGTTTGGAGCGAATTTACTGCTGCAGGCAATGGTGACGACAGTCATCTTCAGATGGTAACTGAACCTGAGGAACAGAAAAAATCCATCGCACAGTCCATTGCTCACATAATCACAGGCAACGTTATACCTCAGAAGCTCAAGGTCGCTTTCGTTCATTTCAAAACTGCCGAGGAATCCGGATGGACCCGTCGCCATGATCACGAAAGTATGAAAGTCAAGGAAAAGTTCGGCGACAGAATAGAAGTAAAGTCCGTAGCCACCCACGACAGTTCAGACATATCTGTTCTTGAAAACCTCATCGCAGAGGGGTACAAAGTTATTTTCACCACTACCCCTGTTCTGAGCACAATAAGTCTCCGCTGCGCTATCGACCATCCGGACATTATCATATGCAACTGCTCGCTCAATACTGCATACATGCATTTAAGAACATATTATCTGCGTGTATACGAAGCAAAATACATCATAGGCGCTATTGCCGGTGCCATGACCGAAACGGACAAGATCGGCTACATTGCCGACTACCCGATATACGGTTCTCCCGCTGCGATAAACGCATTTGCGCTCGGTGTAAAGCTCACAAATCCACGCGCGAAGGTATGGCTCGACTGGACATCGCTCAAAGGCGGCGATCCGCTTGAAAGACTTAAAACCCACGACATAGACATAGTTTCATTCCCTGATCTTACTGCCCGCAACAGCGACAACTACACCGGCCTCTGCGGTCTGTGCGGAGATGCGGATCCTGTTAAGCTTGCAGTGCCGAAGTGGAACTGGAGCGTGGTTTACGAATCGCTTATCAGATCAGTTCTGAACGGTGACTGGAACAGCAGTGAATCTGCTCAGAGCGGCCATGTACTCAACTACTACTGGGGCATGTCCACAGGTGCCATAGACGTTGAGACATTCGGCCTGTATGCCGGAACGGGACAGCTGGAATACATTCTTAAAAGCATGGTAAAGAACGGCACCATGAATCCGTTCTCATGCGAAATATACGATCAGAAACACAATCTGGTAAACAAGACTGCAAACTGCATGTCTGCTTCCGAGATCATAAACATTGACTGGTTAGTGGATATTGTTGAAGGAACTATACCGGACATATCACAGTTCAAGGAAGAAAGTCACGAACTCCTGTCTCAGCTGGGAGTCAGACTCAACTATGAAAAATAAGTTAAACAGAAAGTTCAGAGGTATACAATGATTCTCGACAGAATAATGAAGACCAGATATCTGGTTGAAAACAGCGGACCGGTAAACATCATGGCAGTCGCAGATGAAGAAGTTCCGAAACTTTACGACAAACATGACAGATACAGGAAAGATGAATACGAAGGTATTGACATAATACTGTCATGCGGTGATCTCAGCTACCACTATCTCAACTATATGGCTGATGTTGCTCACTGCAACGTATACAATGTTTTCGGCAATCACGACGAAAGATTTCCCGACGACGAACCTACGGGCTGCATTCCGATAGACGGAAAATTTTCAGTTATTAAAAACATACGTATACTCGGACTCGGCGGTTCAATGAAATACCGTAACTGTATAAAACATCAGTACACTGAGGAGGAAATGGCCAAGAAGGTCAAGAAACTCAGAAAAACCATCGACAAGCATAACGGTCTGGACATTCTCGTGACTCATGCCCCTGCATTCGGGATAAATGACGGCACTGATCTCTGCCATACCGGCTTCAAAGTATTCAATGAACTGATCGACGAATACAGTCCGAAGTACTTTATTCACGGACACATGCATCAGAACTACGGAAAGTATCCGAGGATCACACAGTACAAAAACACAACAATAATAAATGCTTTCCAGTATTACAAATTCGAATATGTATTCGACGAACCGGAAGGATTATAATTTCGTAAGGCGGAGCCTGACAAGGCTTTCGTGACAGGAGGTCACAACCACGGAACCATATAAGCACACGGTCCAGTATTACGAGACCGATAAAATGAAAGTCGTGCATCATTCAAACTACATCCGCTGGATGGAGGAAGCACGCGTATATTATCTTGATAAATGGGGATATAATTTCAGAGACCTTGAAGCGAGCGGACTTATTTCGCCTGTTGTAAGCGTTACAGGCAGATTCGTTACAAGTGCGGAATTTACTGATGAGATCATAATCTATATTGGAGTATCTGATCTTAAAAGTGCGAAATTTGTAATGAACTACAGAATGATCCGTGAATCGGACGGAGCTCTCGTTTTCGAAGGAGAATCGGTACACTGCTTTCGGTACACTGCTTTATTCGTGAAGACAGATCGATAATCCGTCTCGAACGTGATCTTCCGGGACTTTATAATAAGCTTAAGGAACTGAAAGAACAGAAAAATCCGGACTGATCTGAACTTAAGGAAACGCTGGTTTATTCATAAATCAGCGTGGGGTTCTGGGGCGAAGCCCCGCAAATCCCACCTTCGGAAATCCGGCGAAGCCGAATTTCCGGTTTAATCAGTGTTTCCTTAATTATGATATTGGAGGGGTAGATTTGAAAGACAGGATCATTGCATTACTTTCGGCAGCAATGCTGCTATCAATATCCGCTACCGGATGCGGTGACGTAAACAAATCTGATGCCGATGCTGTGGATCCTGACGATCCTTCTGAGACAGGATCGGAAACCGTATCCGAGGGGGACGAAACACCGGAAGATGATTCTTCAGATAAAGAAGAAGTTACAGGTACACCGGACAATGAAAAGGATGAAGATCCGTCAGAACCATCCGGCAAGGACCAGTCGATAAAAAAGAAAATGAAA
>CADAPI010000177.1 GCA_902789705.1 uncultured Ruminococcus sp. | reverse complement strand
AAAATGACCTACAGAAAAATGAAATCCGGCATAAAATCTCTTGTAAAAAAGATGGAAGCCGGTACCGCACACATCTGCTGTCCTGATGTTCTGTCAGAACTGGATGAGAATTTTATCTTTGACTATCTCGGACTGAACGCATCAGAGACCGCACGCATATGCGCCGCTGAAAACGCCGGAAAGAAAGCAGATATAACACTTTCAAACGGAATGAAAGCTGAACTTGATGTATCTGATCTTCGCAAAGGATTTGAACTCGGTCTCAAAAGTACTGACGAGATCGGTCATTTTCTTCTGAAAAACGGAACACTCGATATTAAAGAAATACTTAAGGAAACACTGATCAGATCGTAAATCCGTCTTCGACGGATCTACTGAAGCGGGATCTGCGGGGCTTCGCCCCGGGCCCCACGCTGATTTATAAATAAATCAGCATTTACTTTATGAAAAGGAGTAATCATTATGCAGTCAAATATTGAAGCTCTTCGTGAAGCAGTTCTAAGTTCAGAAAACATTGTATTTTTCGGAGGCGCAGGTGTTTCGACCGAAAGCGGGATACCTGACTACCGCGGACCGAAAGGACTCTACACTCAGAAAAACGGAAGATGCACTCCCCCTCCGAGTCTGAACATGAGACTGTTCAAGGATAATCCTGAAGATTTTTATGACTATTACCGGAAAAACATGCTGAGCTGGAACGCCGAACCCAATGCAGCTCACTTAAAGCTTGCCGAACTTGAAAAACAGGGTAAACTGAAAGCCGTTATCACCCAGAATATCGACGGTTTACACCAGGCTGCCGGAAGCAGAAACGTCATTGAACTCCACGGAAGCATGAAAAACAATCACTGTATCCGCTGCCGCAAATCATACGACATATCTGAGATACGTGCTACAACCGGAGTACCTCACTGTAAGATCTGCGGAGGTCTTATTAAGCCGGACGTGATCTTCTTCGGTGAAAAGCTCGATAAATCAGTAATAAACAAGGCAAAGAAATACATACGCGCAGCCGACATGCTCATAGTAGGCGGCACTTCCCTCGTAGTAAATCCGGCTGTCAGCCTTATCTACGAATTCAAAGGCAAAACCCTTGCAATAATAAACCTTGCCCAGACCGGTCTTGACGGAAGAGCCGATATCGTGATACACGACAAGATCGGTAAGGTTTTATCCTCGATTTGATCTTTAAATCGTCAATACAGCTTCGCCGTATTTCCAGATGGGAAGACTGCGGGGCTGTGCCCAGTGTCCCAGGCTGATTTATGAATAAATCAGCCTTTCCATAAAAACACAGAACCCGCTGCAGCAAGTGCACAGCGGGTTTTGCATTATATCAGGACATGAACTTTTTTCGGTACTGGTTAGGTGTATATCCCGTCATCTTTTTAAATTGCTGCATGAAATATTTTTCATCATCAAATCCGCACTTTTCCGATACTGCAGATATATTGATGCCGGCAGATACCAGACAGTATTTTGCATAGCGGGTTTTAAGCGAAATGATATCCTGATGGAAACTTACACCGTAATTCTTTTTGTAAACCGCACGGAAATATCCGGTACTGATGCATAATTTTCTGCATGCGTCCTCCGCTGTGATGCTTTTTTCCGGAGCAAGATAGATCTCACTCCTTAATTTCTGAAGTTTCATGTGGTCAGATGAAGCGGGTCTCTTATTTTCCGTTTTAAATCCGGCAGCCTGTTCGGCTTCGCTCAGACAAGAATCAAGCGTGTTACCCTCCGTATTTCCGTAATACAGTTTTGTAAAGCAGATACCATCACCGTATATCCCGTTTTTTCTGAAAAATCCGTAAAGAGATGTATTCAGCTTTTCAAGAACATCCTCCGGGAAGCTTTTGTCAGTAGTCATGACTCCTGCAACAGCAAACAGACTGTCACTTATCCGTCCGCACGTACAGCCGAAGAATGATGCTGTTCCGGATATGACTTCACTCACTCCGTCTGTGACAAGATTTTCAGACTCAAAGTCATTTGTATCTGAAACGGGTACACCCTGCTGGATCTTAAGTGAAACCGCAATAATGAAAAACGAATCCGCATCTTCATTTCTTACGGCAATATTCATTTCATTTACAAAGCCTTCGCGGTTATTCATACCTGTACGCGAATCACGGTATTCACTCAGGTTCTGGCAGCGCATAAGATAATTAATATCATTTTTCATGCGCAGGAATTCCAGTGCATTGGCAGCAATGACATTCCACTTACAGAACGACTCACCGAAACATCCGACTTTATCGTAACGGATTATCATATATCCGAAATCCTCATCCATGAAATAGACCGGGCAGCAGTAAAATGCATTCGGTTTATCCGGGTCAACTATGATATCCGGAAACATTTCATCACGTGAAAAATGAACAGGCTCAGTCACCCGGCCGTATATGTCGACAATACTGTAAAGAACAGTATCGGCTGAGCCGGAATTATTCTTCCCTGAAGATCTGCCGGCAGAAACGCACCATTCGTCATAAAGACACAGAAAAAGACCTGAAACGTCCGGTATGAAATACGAATGTCTGCGGAGTGCATCGATCAGATCCTGTATGTTACGAGACTCCGTCAGAAACTGCTCAAGCATTCCCGTATCGTTGAGTGAAGCATAGTACGACTGTTTCTTCTTTTCATTTATCTCTGCCGCAACGTCCCTGTGATCCGCTCCGCATGTGCAGGTATCTCCGGGGATGAACCTGCTCTGCAGCTGTGAATTCAGCGGTACTTTAACTCCGCATACCTTTTCGTAAAGCAGGGCTGCCGCCTTTCTGCCAAGATAAGTACGGTCGCGGTTCCAGGTAGCAAGCACGGGATAATGTTCCATTCTGTCTCCGGTGTATTCATATCCGATCACGGTAATATCTCCGGGTATCTTCACACCATGGGCCGTCATCATATCACAGAATGCGTATGCCATATAGTCATTCGCACATACAAGAGCTTCCGGCATTTTTCGTCTTCCCTCAATATAATCAAGGGCTGTCCTCTCGCCTGAACCGGTCCAGAAATCACCGTATATCACCCGGCGGCTGTCAAATTCAATACCATGTTCTTCAAGAGATCTCCGATAACCACTGATACGGATCTGTGAATCTTCCGAATCTTCAGGACCGGTAAGAAAATCGATCTCCTTAAAGCCGTGAACCTCGATCAGATGATCGGTTATCTGCTTTATATCTTCCACACTGTCACTGTTTACAGTATCATAACATGTTTCGCCTGATCCTATGCTTACGCATGGTTTTCCCGTCGAACTGATTTTATCGAGCACGTTTTTCCTCAGTTCACCGTACATAAAAGCATCATCAGTAAAAATCATCCCGTCCGGTCTTTCTGATACTATTCTGTCGTAAATGCTGTTTTCATGAGTAATAAAATCATTGTATTCCGATGCATTGTAGATATTCGAAATAACTGCCACATCAGTATCCATATCAAACGCCTGCGATATGATGCCTTCAAGCAGACTGCGCTGCTCCGATGCAGATGCACGTGCCGTCACCACAGCAAAGAGTTTTTTCCTGTTCATATTTCACACCTTTTAGTCATGGTATTATCCGCTGTTGTCTCCTTTTCTTAGTATATCACGGATACCGAGTATTTTCAATCGTATATGTAAAATATTCATTTTTCACACCTTACATGCACAATTATGGTTGTGCATAAACTTCATATATTATATAATCATAACTGCAGGAAACAAACGGTTTCCGTCCGGACATACATTATTATTGTAAGGAGTGTAAAGTTAAATGACAGGAAAAAGACTCACAGCATTTTTCACTTCACTTGTAATGTTCGTAATGATCATCATTCCTTCCGTGCCGCAGGCCAATGCAGCAGAAGCAATGAGAGACATTACAACAATGGAGCTGGTACGCGATATGGGGATAGGTATCAACCTTGGCAACACACTTGAAGCATGCGGCGACTGGGTAAACGGAAAGACTCCGGCTGACTATGAAACAGCCTGGGGCAGCCCTGTTGTCACTGAAGAAATGATCAGAGGTTACAAAAATGCAGGATTCGGGGTTCTGCGAATTCCGGTAGCCTGGTCAAACCTGATGAAGGACGACGGCAGTTACAAAATCAGTCCTGACTACATGGCCAGAGTTACTGAAGTAGTTGACTGGGCCATCGGTTCAGGATTGTATGTAATTATAAATATCCACTGGGACAACGGCTGGGTAAACACTTTTCCGGAAAACAAGACCGAATGCATGAAGCGTTTTGAAACAATGTGGACACAGATCGCTGATAACTACAAAGACTACGGTGATCACCTCATGTTCGAATCGCAGAACGAAGAACTCGGCTGGGAAAAGCTCTGGAACAGATGGGCCGGAAATGACGGCAAGACTGAGTCATATGCCCTCGTAAACGAGATCAATCAGAAATTTGTTGACGTTATCAGAAAATCAGGCGGCAACAATGCAGAACGTCACCTGCTTATCTCAGGCTACAACACAGGCATTGACGTAACATGCGATCCGCTCTTTAAAATGCCTTCCGACCCGGCAAACAGAATGGCCGTTTCAGTTCATTACTACTCACCTTCCACATTCGCTATTCTCGAAGAAGATGCTGACTGGGGAAAAGCTCAGTCAACATGGGGAACTGCAAAGGAAGTCGAAGATCTTAACAACGAAATGGACATGATGAAATCATCATTCGTTGACAAGGGCATACCGGTAATTATCGGTGAATACGGCTGTCCTACAAAGAACAAGGAACCGGAATCAGTAATGAAATTCCTCACTTCAGTATGCGAAGCCGCTTATTCAAGAAACATGTGCCCTGTTCTCTGGGATACTCCGGGCGGAAGATACGACAGACTTGAATGCAGAATGGCTGACAAAGAGCTCGGCGAAAAGCTCTGCGCCATTGCCGGTACAAAAGCAAACTACACAGAAGACACACTTGAATCAGTTACATACAAAACCGAAGAACTGAAAAAGAATTCAAACGGTGAATACATCGTTCCTCTTGGTTCCAATGCAAAAAATCTTAAAAAAGCAATAATCACTCTGAGCTGCACATCATCTGAAAACTCCGGCTGGTTCTGCGGAGGCGGCGGTCTTACATTTGACAGCGTAAAAACAGCAGACGGAAAGAAATTCTGGAGCAGCAAGGGATTTAACTACGACGGCGGAAAGGAAAAAGTCCTCATCACATTTGACGGCAAATTCAAAGATGACAAGGACAATGAATTTGACGCTGAAATAAACTGCACCGAAGCCGGTCTCGTCGACTGGTGGCATTCATCAGAAAAGTACCCTGAAGGCGGCGACGATGTAAGCTGCGAATTCAAGGCGATCACACTTTACTACGACGGCGATCCGGGCACGGTTACTGAACCGGAAACACCTGAAGTCATCAAAGGCGACACCGACTGCAACGGTACTGTAAACGCAAAAGACCTTGTAAAGTCCATCGACATGATCATCGGCAGAACTGAAGCCAGTGAAGAATCATTAAAAAATGCCGATATGAACGATGACGGAAAAATAACTATCATCGACATTATAATGTTAAAAAATGTTCTGATCAGATGATCCGTACAAAACACAGACCCTGAACCGGTCTGAAAATCATTCTTTATCCGATATTATCTATACTTTACATACACAGGTATTCAATCCATCTATTATCTATACTTTACATACACAGGTATTCAATCCATCCTAAAACGACGTTTTCTGATAACCCAAATCTCTTCAAAAAACGTCACCAGCCACTGACCAGAGCATTCACGGTCAGTGGCTGGTTTTCTTTTAACGAACGCCTTCGGCGTACTATCTTAACAACCCCTTTTCTATTGCGCCAAAGGCGCAACCTTCTGTTCTGTGCATTATATAAAATTCTATTGTAAAGTAAATTTAGAAATGATATAATATTTATAGAAATTAATTCATTACAAATCAGGTTAATTCCAATCTATAATAAATTAGAATATTTTTCTATATTTTCTGCTTGACATTTCCAATTCTCTATGGTAAAATATATCTAGTAAACAGTTTACAAATATATTTATTTACAGGAGATTTTTAATGAAAAGCATTCTCTATGGTAAAATATATCTAGTAAACAGTTTACAAATATATTTATTTACAGGAGATTTTTAATGAAAAGCATAACGATATCTATTGAAGAATACGCAAAAATGCAGGCCACGATTAAGAAACTGCAGGTAGAAATCGAACAATCCAAGCATAACCCAGAAGAAAATGACACCAACACTGAAGTTATCAACTCACAACATAAGGATCGTTTGTTTAAGTTCGTTTTCGGAAAACCTGATAACAAACCATGGACTCTTTCACTTTATAACGCAATAAACGGTACAGACTACACAGATCCAAATGAACTGGATTTCAATACCATAGAAGATGCACTCTATATGAAAATGAAAAATGACATTTCATTTATCATTCATTTTGAGATGAATCTCTGGGAACATCAGAGTTCCTACAATCCTAATATGCCATACCGTTTTCTTGAATATGCCGGTGCT
>CADAPI010000176.1:5826-10086 GCA_902789705.1 uncultured Ruminococcus sp. | reverse complement strand
GTTTTCTTGTATTCTATATAATCACATTCCGCACTTTGATTAAACAAAATTGAATTTGCATGTTTTTTTATCCTGTCAAAATTCACACTAACACCTCCGGTATTATTTATGAAACCAAAGATATTATATACCAAACCCAAGTTTTTGTCAAGCAAACCCAAGTTTTGTAGTCTATCCATAAACGACGATATTCCGTACATCAGAGCACTCCAAGCAAAATCAAACCCAAGTTCACAGGTATCAAACCCAAGTTTTTGTCAAGCAAACCCAAGTTTTATTCTCACCGCCAGACCATTAATTATACATTCTGAAACTTGACAAACTGCGGTAATAGAAGTAAAATCATATAGATAATACAGAAAACAACATGAATTCATTACTAGACTCAAATCAATAATTTAAGGAGTGTCACTTCAGCACAAAATGGAAATCAAAGAAGACAAACGAATTTACACGCTTAGCAAAGAAGCACCTGCAAAGGCTGTGGTCAAAATGAGCGTTCCGAATCTGTCCTATCCGGTCATGATGGTAACTGTCGCGATATCAAATATGATCGGTACGGGCGCATCTTCATTTATCGCACGATGTCTCGGTTCAGGCGATAAGGAAAAAGCCGCTCATACTCTTACTTCAGCATTTACCCTTACTTTCATAAACAGTCTGGCCGTAACCGCGTTTGGACTGATTTTTCTTCCGGCACTAACTACATTGCTCGGTGCAAAGGAAAATACATTTCTCTATACAAAGCAGTACGTACAGGTGATACTTTCAGGAAGTTTCTTCACAATGGGAAGCTACACGACCGGGGCTCTGCTTCGAAGTGAAGGTTCGGTCAGGTATTCAATGACGGGAATGATAGCCGGAACCATTATGAACATCATACTCGATCCGCTGCTTATTTTTGCTCTTAATATGCAGATCAGAGGCGCTGCGCTCGCAACTGTTATAAGCAATGCCGCCGGATTCGGCGTTTCAGTTCTCTACTACATAAAAGGCCGAACCCTGCTGAAACCTTCTCTTTCTCAGATCAGACCGACAAAGGAAATACTCCGCGAGATATTCTGGGTCGGCGTTCCGGCATCACTGGAAACACTTCTGACATCTGCAGCATATACGGTAAACAATAACCTCGCTGTAAGCTACAGTGAGCTGACCGTAACGGCAACCGGAATCGCCCAGAAAGTACTTTCTCTCGGAAATTACGTTTACCAGGGATTTGCCTCCGGCACGCAGCCGATCATGGGTTACAACTACGGTGCCGGCAATCCTGACAGAATGAAGAAGGTGCTGAAAGCCGGTGTCATGACCGTGACCGGAACTGAACTCTTCCTCATGCTGATCTACTGCATTTCCGCCCCATTCCTCATCGGAATATTCACCGACTCGGAAGAAGTAATATACACCGGTGCTCACGTACTCCGATGCATGATGTTCATACTGCCGTTCGTCGGTACAGTTTCCATGTGCCGCATGTCATTTCAGGCAATGGGAAAACCGCAGTACGCTTTCGGGATCACACTCATCCGCCAGCTCATACTCTACATTCCTCTCCTGCTGCTTTTAAACAGCATATTCGGATTCAACGGAATGCTGTGGGCACAGCCCGTGACTGAAGCGATAATGATGGGCGTGTCACTGATACTGCTGACAGCCGTCATAGGGAAAATGAAAAACTGATTTTAAGAATACAGAAAGTATAACGATAAATCTTGATACGAATACAGTTACATACGGGTCCTGATACTTATGTGCTCCGTTTGCAATTGAGTCACAGATGTGATAAAATTATATTGAATGTTAAGTTATTCTGAACGGAGGAAGATCTATGCTGAAAATATATTTCGGAAAGCATCCGGATGAGATATACAATACAGCTATGTATTACGCAAATCAATACGACAAGGAATGGATCATGGACGATTTTGCGCGTAAGATCATCCGTGATATCGATGACTCGGAAGTTATCGCTCCTGATGTAATAAAAAATAATATTTTCGGTACTTTCGGATCTACCGAACTTTCAGCCGGCGTAAAAACTCTTCTTCTGATAAAAAATCTTCCGAATAAAATTTTCAATATATCCAACTGCGGTGACAACTGCGCAAAGTACATTTTAGAACTTGCTGAGAACCGTGATATAAAAGTAACACTCCATCATTTCATGAATTTCGGCAATGATTTCGCTGTAAAAGTCATAAATGAAGGCAAACGGAAAGTTATTACAGACCCTGTTGAACTGCTCATGCTTTCCCATCACTATCTGAGAGGTAATGATAATGAAGGGTAAAGTATCTCTGACTGTAAAAAACAGACACATCACTTTTAAGCTTGATCTTGAAAGGAATATCACCATTATAACCGGTGACAGCGGTACCGGAAAAACAAAGCTTATAAATATGGTAAGAATGTTCTCCTGGGAAGGCAAAGCAAGCGGAGTTACACTGAAATGCGATCATCCGTGCATAGTACTGGAAGGAAACAGCTGGGAGACTGTACTTGAAAATACTCACAGGAGCGTTGTTTTCGTCGAAGAAAGCACAAGTTTTCTGACATCGCATGCCTTTGCAAAAGCTATCAAGAACACTGACAATTATTATGTCTTCGTCACTAGAGAAGGCCTGTCGCAGATACCATACAGTGTTGATTCGATAAAACAGATCGTAAAAAACGAGAGTAAGCCGAAGATTGAGAAGATCTACAAAAACATTTCCGTAAAAACTATAGCAAAATTTCCTTATGATTCAGTTATTGTCGAAGACTCAAAGGCTGGATTTATATTCTTCACAAAAGCTGCTGAAAAATGGAATGTTTCATGCATTTCAGCAGGCGGCAAAAGCAATATGCTTACAGCGCTAAAAAAATCCCGTTCAAAAAAAATCCTTCTTATTGCCGATGCAGCCGCTCTCGGTTCAGAAATAAAAGAGATCATCAATTACAAAAATATCGGTGAAAAAACTATAGATCTGTTTTTACCTGAAAGCTTTGAATGGCTCATTCTGAAATCAGATATTTTCAGCAGTGATCCTTCAGTAAAGGAAATTCTTCAGAATCCTGTCGATTATATTGAAAGTGCTGAATTTATCAGCTGGGAACGATTTTTCACTTATCTGCTTTCTGAAATAACCAAAGACAAGCCAAAACTGAAATACCCGAAAGACAAAAGCAAGCTACCTTCCGGGTATCTGACAGAGGCTAATATCGATAGTATTATTAATGCGATGAATAACAAATAAAGCACGCCGCCGGCGTGCTTTTTTCTATAGCGCACCTTTAGGTGCACCGAGGGCGTAAATACGTGATTCTCGCTATAATAGATTGCCAAAGTTCCGCTTTTATGTTATGATTATATCAACAGAAAAGCACTAAAACAGGATGGTGATCGTATGGATAAAGTAAAAACCGGTGCTCTGATCAGAGAAGCACGTACAAAGAAAAACTTAACTCAGTGTGAGCTTGGTGACCTCATAGGTGTTACCAACAAGGCAGTTTCCAGATGGGAAAACGGAGAAAGTTTTCCGGACGTCGGTGTTATTGAAAAGCTGTCGGAAGTACTTGATATACACATACAGGATATCGTAACCGGCGGTGAAAAAATCAATGATTACAAGGAAGAACAAATGGAAAAAATCTTAAGCGATGTTATCCATTCCATGAAACAGGACCGTCGTAAAATGTTCTTCAATATTACAATGATAGTAGTACTGACATTCTTTCTGATGGCAGGAATACGAAAGGATTATAATTATTCGAATATTCATGACAGACTCGGTGCAAACTCGTGGATCGAATTTCCTGTACGGCTGTTGATATTTTTCCTGATTATGATGATATGCGGCAAATTCATACTGAGATCTTTACCGGATACCAGACATAAGATATTTGAGAAAAGAAATAATCTCCAGCTCACAGCATTGGCTGCAGGTCTAATCATAATTCCTGTGATCATTTTACTGTCAATTCGTTTCTCATCTGCAATTCCCGAAAAAACTGCTTTTTATTTCAGAATCGCAGCTATATTGCCATTTTTCATTTCTTACACAAGTTTTATAAATGAACTGTCAACGGATGATTTCAGTCTGTACAAACTTGTTTTGGCATCTTCGACAATGTTTCTTGTTGTCGGATACAAAAGCGATTGTTCCTATATAATATCAAAGGAAATCTTTTTCCGGAATATTATTCTGATCCCGATTTTGATCTTGGCGGAAACAGTATTAATGATACTGTTCATCCGCAAAAGAATATACCGTTAGATCTGAT
>CADAPI010000176.1:0-5760 GCA_902789705.1 uncultured Ruminococcus sp. | reverse complement strand
AGGTGCACCGATTATCTGGCGTAAACGGATTTATCTCACATTTACTGTTTTTTCAGAACGTATTTCTTTGCTGGTCCCCTGCCGACTGATTCGATAAGTCCAAGATCACGCATTTCCTTAGTGATTACATAGATTCTTGTTCTCTTTACTTCAATCAGTTTACCTGTTTCTTCATCAGTAATACTTCCGTTACGTTTAATATAGTCGAGTATCTTCTCCATTTGCGGATTGAGTGATGTATTCTGAGTTTCGACCTTAAACTTCGGTACGGCATTCATATTTGGAAGGATTAGCCTGAACGTATTTGACGTTACTTCTATACGCGGCTGTTCGACGCAGGATTCATATAATTTATATATTCTCCTTATTCCCGTTCCGTAAGACTCTATAAGTCTGAGACGGTGGAATATTTCTGCAAGATGTTTATTTCTTGGCTGCGAAATCCCGGCACGGATATCTTCAGCCGACAGACCCGGCAAAAGTCCACCTATAGAAATAAACTCCATTTCTCGGCTGTTGATGTTAATGATTATGCTTCCGCTGAATCCATAATCTCTGTGAACCAGTGAATTCAGCAATGCTTCTCTGACAGCTTCATCAGGATAATCAGGGAGTTCGACACGTTCCAGTCCTTTAAAACATACTTTTCTTTTATTACACAGCATAAGATAACTGTAAGTATCATCAAGCTGTCTGAATACAGAACCTTCAAATTCTTTGCTGTCCAGAAAAGAAGTGTTATCTTCGTCAGAAAATACTGCGACTTTGGTTGTATGTTCACACTGGTCAGATATAAGGCAGGCAAGGTTAGTGAACACAGATGAATTTTTCTGTGTCAGTCCTAGTGCTCTGTATTTTTCAGCTCCAAATTCCACATGATATCTGTTAAATGCCGCAGCCGCAGCTTCAAATGTCAGTTCCTGTTCTGAAGAACGCATTTCTTCAAAATTATCGCCGTCACTCTGCTTGATCATATTACGAATCTGTTCTGCTATTATTTCTTTATAGATTTCATCTGTTATTCTGGATTTGAATTCAAGATTTTCAGATTCAAAGTTCATTCATTCACCCCCGGATTTTCATTATAACTCTATTATATCCGTAAAATTCACTTTTGTCAACTGAATTTTAGTGGATTTTGTGAATTTTATGAATTTCCATTTTACCCGAACAAAAAGCACGCCGCCGGCGTGCTTTTTTCTGATGATTTGATTATTTTTTAGGCGGAGTTTTCTTCTTTGCCGGCTTCTTTCTCACCGAATACCCGAACTCGCCGAGTTTTCTGCCGAGTGAGAAATATTCGCCGTGGGAGTAGGCCATAAGGCCTGCCTGCTGGAGATTTAGCTTGCCTTTACTGTCGATATATCTTTCCTCGATATCCACGGCAACGACCTCGGCGATGAACATATCATGCGTGCCGAGATGTTTTATTTCAGTGACCTTACATTCAAGGCTGAGCGGACTTTCCGAAATGACCGGAGCCTCGATTTTTGAAGACTTTTCCTTATGAAAACCACACTTTTCTATCTTATCGACCTTGCTGCCGGAACGTACTCCGCAGAAATCAACTGAATGTGCCATTGCCGAAGTTGTGAGATTAATAACAAATTCTCCGCTTCTGCGTATTATTTCATAGGAGTGTCTGCTTGGTCTTACTGAAATATATACCATAGTCGGATGAGTATTGATTATCCCAGTCCAGGCAACAGTAAAAACATTCGCCTTTTCCATTGTTCCGCAGGAAACGAGCACTGCTGGAAGCGGCGCCATAAGTGTTCCTGGTTTCCATGTGACCTTAGCCATATCCATCAGCTCCGTTACTGTAATTTCTTAAAGATCACTTTTCCGAGTATGTTCATAAAGCTTACATCCATCTGAGGCCACTTCTTGAAAAGGCGCGTCAGCTCAAATGAGATCATTCCGTTTATCTTTTCACCGTCAAAGCTGATATACTGTACAGCTGCCTTGACTCCGTCCGCCTTCATACGTGCAAACGCACCCGGATTACGGCCTTCAAGAATATCGGTATTGTCCATTACAAACATGCCGGCAGGCGTGAAATTATCCGTGTATCCGTCACTCATAAGATAATCCGCACATTCACTGTTTTCTGATGCAGGATAAGAATGAGTAAGCTTAAGATCATCTCCCGTATAAATACGTATACGGTCTATATCGAAAGCCGGGACTATTGTCATCAGCGCTTCAGGAACCGTAACACTGCCGTCAACAGTAAGTCCGGTTATAAGCGATCCGGTCACATCTGTCTTGTCGGTGTTTCTTCTGTCACCTGAAAGAGCAGTTGTTATCGCTCCGGAATCAGTTTCCTCAACGGCTCCGTGCTTTTCACGGTTGTAGATAACATATCTGTCCTTGCCCTTTTCCTTGGCTATGTAAAGCGCCTTGTCAGCCGTCCTGAAGAGCTGCTCATAGGACGGAGCATCGTCAGGAAATCTCGCTATACCCATCGAGCAGGTTATTTTCAGCCCTTCGGCCTTTTCAGCGCACAGCATACCGATATTGGAACGGATCGCTCTGAGAATGCTCCTGATTTCCATCTCGCCCGGTACATCATCGAGCACGACCATAAATTCGTCGCCGCCTATACGTCCGGCTGTACCCTTGCTGCCGGTCTCCTTCTTGATAACGGATGCCGCAGTGCAGATTATGTCATCGCCGAAAAGATGTCCGTAGGTGTCGTTGATATATTTGAAGTCATCGATGTCGATTATTGCAATGGTAACCGATTTGTTTTCACCTGAAGTGATATGGTTCCTTGCGTAATTGGTAACAGTCTTCTTATTGAACAGCCTTGTAAGCGGATCAAGATTCGCTTCAAAAGCCGGACCTGCTGCAGCCAGCGGATCCTCCACAGTCTTTTTGGCGGTTATAAGTCCGAGAACTACGCGGTTTCCGTCACTGTCAGTTTCGGAGAAGCCGCTGAAGATCTGCACTGATGTCTGGTCTCCGCCTGTTATTATTCCCGACTCCATTTCAAAGCTGAATCTGGATATGCCAGCCTTTACACTTTCAAAGAAACTTTCAAAAGTTTCACGGCTGCTTTCAGCGATCAGTCCTTCCGAAAGGGCATGAAATCTGAAATAATCAAAGTCCTCGTTTAAGAAAACAGTATTTACATTATAGTCAAAAGAGTACACGTAAAACCTGTTCGTAATACTGCTGTACTCAAAAATTACAGCTTCCTGAACACTCATAAGGAATCTGAAACGCTCAATTATATTTTCAAGACCTGTTGTGCTCTTTTCAAGCTCAACAGCATCCTTTACCACAATATCGGTAAGTCTGGTACCGTGAGAAAGCATCTGCACATTCACAGACATCTTCATTATCATCCAGCGGTATTCGTCCTGCCTGTTTTTCATACGTATCATGCAGTGACGCACCTCGTCGTCTCCGAGTGAACTTACCGTTTTCTTGAAGAACTCAACATCATCCGGATATATGGTACGTGTCAGGGAATAAAGAGTATCGTTGCAGAAGTAATGATAGAAATTTTCATCAGCACTCTGGGTGTGAAAGCTCTCGTCTATCGTTACACGTCCTATTCTGTAGCCGGAAACACTGTCACCTGAATCAAAAAACATAGTGATTCTCCATTATTATTTTAGCGGCATTTCTCTTTCGTATCTGCTCGGACGGCTCATGAGCGCCTTGATAGGCTCGTTGATATCTCCGCCTTCAAACAGGATCTTGAAAAGCTGTGCCGTGATAGGCATTTCCACATTCATCTTCTGTGCAAGTCCGTATGCAGCCTTGCAGCAGTAATATCCTTCAACTGTACCTACCTGCTTTACAGCCTCATCAGGCGAAACACCCTGACCTATGAGAGTGCCTGCACGTCTGTTTCTGCTGTGAAGGCTTGTACAGGTTACAATGAGGTCACCTATACCGGTAAGGCCGAAAAATGTATCAAGTCTTGCACCCATTGCAACGCCGAGACGCGCGATCTCTGTAATACCTCTGGTCATAAGTGCGGCAATTGTGTTGTCGCCGTAACCGAGGCCGTCGCAGATACCCGCACAGAGTGCAATAATATTCTTAAGTGAACCGCCAAGTTCACAGCCTATAATGTCGTCGTTAAGATAGATCCTGAGCACGCTGTTTGAGAATGCCTCCTGAACTGCAACTGCAGCCTTTTCGTCTTCTGAAGCAGCTGAGATAGCTGTCGGTATCTTTCTTGAAACCTCCTCAGCGTGTGAAGGACCGGTAAGAGCAACGATCGGACAGTCCTTTATTTCCTCGCGGATAACCTCGCTCATTCTGAGATAGGTTCCGTCTTCAAGTCCCTTGCTTGTATCTACTATGATCATTTCAGGTTTTAAGAACGGAGCTGCCTGTCTTACCACCTTACGTACAAAGATGGACGGAACGCCGATAACAACGAAATCCGCATCTGAAACGCATGAAATATCTGCAGTGAACTGTATCTCCTCAGGTATCTTCACACCCGGAAGCTTTGCCTTGTGCTCCCTGTCACGGATAAGATCCTCTATCTCGCTTTCAAAAGCAGACCACATTGTTACACTGTGACCTGATTCAACAGCCATTATTGCAATACTGAGACCGAATGCCCCTGTTCCTAAAATAACTATTCTGGACATTGTACTTCCCCCTTACTGATCATTATTATTTTTTTGAAAATGAAAATTTATTCTCTGTTCCGTCCATCAGTCTTCTGATGTTTGCACGGTGCATGTAAATTATAAGTATACCGCTCAGAGCCGCAAATCCTGTATGGATCCATACTGATGACGGTTCAAGATGCTTTGCAAAGTACTGCACCAGAAACGTTACTATCGGGTAAGCGATTGCCGCAGTGATCGATGAAACGGAAACATACTTTGTTATAACAAGCATTATTATGAATACCGGAATTACGATTGCAAATGTCAGCGGATCAATTGCCAGAAGCACAGTCGCAGTGACAAGCACTCCCTTTCCGCCCTTGAAACCGTACCACACAGGGAAAACGTGACCCAGCATTACGAGCAGACCTGCTATGTAGCCGACCGTCATTATATCTCCGGTAAATCCGGATGCACTTACAACAGCCTTTATTATGAGAATAGTCAGACATCCCTTTAAAAGATCGGCGATAAGAGTTGCCAGTGCCGGTCCTTTTCCGAAGCAGCGCAGAACGTTGGTAAGGCCTGCGTTTTTGCTTCCGAATTCCCTTACATCTTCATGTTTAAGAAGCTTTACCACTATGATAGCTGAATTGCAGCTTCCTATAAGATAAGCTGCTATGCAGCAGAGTACAATTACAATATAAGGCAGCATTAGTTATCCTCCGCAGTTTATTTCGTATCCTTTTTATCACGTTCCCTGATAATGAATCGTACAGGTGTTCCGTCAAGTCCGAATGTCTGACGGATCTGATTTTCAATATATCTCTGGTACGAGAAATGGAACAGTTCCGAATTGTTTACGAATGTAACAAAGGTCGGAGGATTGGATGAAGCCTGTGTCATGTAGTAGATCTTCAGTCTCTTGCCCTTGTCAGACGGAGGCTGAACTCTTGTTGTCGCATATGCAAGAACATCATTGAGCATACCTGTTGAGATACGCATTGAATTCTGTTCGTGAACATGTACGATCATTTCATAGAGCTTATCAACACGCTGACCTGTCTTTGCTGAGATAAACAGGAACGGAACGTAGGACATAAAGCTGAAATCATTGGCGAGCTTTGTTCTGTACTCGTCCATGGTCTTTGTGTTCTTTTCGATAAGATCCCAC
>CADAPI010000175.1:5914-6308 GCA_902789705.1 uncultured Ruminococcus sp. | reverse complement strand
CTCGTTGAAGCCTACAAGTACGGCGCACCACCTCACGGCGGTCTCGGCATCGGTCTCGACAGACTTTCAATGCTCATGTGCGGCTGCGACAGCTTAAGAGATGTAACAGCATTCCCGAAGGTTCAGAACGCAAGCGAACTCATGTCAGAGTGTCCTTCAGTAGTCGACAAGGAAAACCTCGACGTTCTCGGAATCAAAGTAATAGAAAAAGAAGACTGATCTTCTGTTTATCCCCTCCGTTTAATAACGGAGGGGATTTTTATTTATATTTTATCGCCCCTCAGAGAGCATAATCAACATTTAACGGCTATTTAATGTATCGAATTTTACGAATTATATTAAAAACTCTTGTAATATTTAAAGAAATAGTGTATAATGAATATATGTATTAAAC
>CADAPI010000175.1:0-5851 GCA_902789705.1 uncultured Ruminococcus sp. | reverse complement strand
AAACGATTTGGGGGTTATTAATTATGAGACTTGTAACAAGATCAGACTTTGACGGACTTGCATGCGGAGCACTTCTTCTTGAAGTGGGCATTGTAGATTCATGGAAATTCGTTCATCCTAAGGATCTTCAGGACGGACTTTTTGAGGTAACTGAGGATGACGTTCTTGCAAACGTTCCTTTCGTTGAAGGATGCGGACTCTGGTTCGACCATCACTCAAGTGAACACGAAAGAAACCAGCTTGAAGGAAAGTACAAGGGCGAAAGCCGTATCACTCCTTCATGCGCACGAATCATCTACGACTACTACGGCGGCAAGGAACGTTTCTCACACTTTGACGACATGATGGAGGCAGTTGACAAGGTTGACTCCGGTCATCTCACAATAGACGAGGTTCTCAATCCTTCCGGCTGGATCCTCGTAGGATACCTTATGGACCCGCGTACAGGACTGGGACGTTTCAGAAACTTCACCATCAGTAACTATCAGCTCATGGAAAAGCTTCTCCATGCATGCAGAACCATGAACACTGACGAGATACTTGCTCTTCCTGATATTCAGGAGCGTATTGCTGTCTACAACGAACAGACAGAGCTTTTCAAGAAGATGGTACACGAACACACCGAGATCAGAAAAGACGTTATCATCACCGATCTACGCGGCGTTGAGACAATTTACACTGGCAACCGCTTCATGATCTACAGTCTCTATCCGGAACAGAACATTTCAGTATGGATAGTAAACGGACGAGGCGGCCTCGGATGCTCATGCGCAGTAGGTCACAGCATACTCAACAGGACTTCAAACGTAAACGTAGGAAGCCTGATGCTCAAGTACGGCGGCGGCGGTCACCGCGTTGTCGGCACATGCCAGTTCCAGGACGATGAAATGGCTGAAAAGGTTCCTGCTCTTCTTGATGACATTGTAAACTACAAGGGCGAATAAAACATAATAAATTAACAGAAATGCCGTTCCGGATTTTATCCGAAACGGCATTTCTTATTTTTATCAGCTTTGATTTTCGGGGCTTCGCCCCGAAATTCTCTGCTCCATGAATCCGGTTTACCGAATTCATAGTTTAATCGACACGGGGTACCGGGGCGAAGCCCCGCCCCCCTCTCCGGAAATCCGGTGAAGCCGGATTTCCGGTTTGATCAGTGTTCCCCTAATTCTTTAAGCAATTCATCAATGTTTTCAAGTACAACTTTCTTTTCAGCGTTTATTTTCTGTACTGATTCATTTTCTTCTATCTTCTGATATTCGCTCTTAGGATAAACCTTTCCGTAGAAGTCAACAAACAGCGTATCCTTGTCCTGCACATGCTGTTTTATCTTGTCAGTGATTTCAGAAACATTTGCGGCAAACGGTATCTCCAGTCCCAGTGCACTTACTACCGGTCCGGATATAATGTTTACGAGAATGCTGATATCTTCCTTAAAGCGATCGATGACCCATTCATGAGTGTTTTCCCTTGATTTGCATGCTTCATTGTATCTTGAAATAAGCAGATTCATTTTACTACTCTCGCCTGTCATCTGGAATTCAAGGTGTTCACTTGTCAAACTCAGATAATACATGAGTTCGTCGCATTCCTTTTCACTGCTGTATCTTTTGAACCTCAGGTCAGGCAGTATCCTGTTAAGGCTCTGGATAAAGCTGTAGACACTTAAGCCCGATTCGCAGCACCAGTCAACTGTCTGTTCTGCAAGCGAATCAAGTTCTGACAGATTATTATGCAGCTTAAGAACGATGGATTTTTTCAGATCAGCTATATATTTCTGTCTGCTCTCCGGTGATACCGTACTGAACGAATTCGCTCCGTCAGTACCTTCATGGAAGAGGATGCTTCTTACCAGAGGCATATCAGCGATATCCATTTTTGAATTACTGATACGTGATTCTTCCTCACTGTGATCATAAACCGCAAGAGCAGCTATGTTATCGATGTTCTTAAGGAAGAAATCAAGTCTGTCCGGCATAAGGAACGGCTTGTTTATAAGAAGCTCGAACACTTCATCGCAGAAACGAAGTGTAAGCGTCTTCTGGATAGTCTTCAGATTGAAATCACGGTAATAGCCGTCAACGTACTCCCTGGTCATAGTCTTGATCTCTTCAAAGTATAAATGATCCGGAGTTACATTAAAGCATTCAAGAAGTATTCCTGTAAGTTCGTCTGCTGTTTCTCTTTTCAGGTCTTCAGTGACACACTGTGTAACATCTGAAAAGATCTCGCGGACTTCCGCACGCTTGAAATCGCGGAGACTTGCTTCAAACTGCGCTGTACTCTGTGTGCAGCGTTCTTTTATATATGATATTTCATCTTCATCCGGAAGAAGTTCCCCGGTGTTCAGTTTTCCTTTTAACGCTGCAAGAAGTCCGGAAGTAAGCGGTTTTTCATCAAGTATCTTTCTGATCTCACTTTCAAAGAATACAAGTTTTTCCTTTATTTTATTCTGTACATCAACAAACGCATTTATCATATCTGCATTTGATCCGTCACCGGATGATACAGCACTGCACGAAAGCTTTATCGCATCTGCAGTTTCGAGGATCATTTTTTCAAGATTCTCCACTCTTTTTTCTATGACGTGGATGCGGACAACATCATTGTATTCCTTAAGCTTTTTCTTTATTTCTTCTATACCGTCAGATATTCCGTTTGCTTTCAGGTTAGCTACTGCCTGATCATCTTCCCTGCCGCCCGCAATGCATAAAGCTGCATAGGCTGAACCCGGTATAAGTCTGTTGCTGTCGTTCTTCCTCAGAATATGATACTTGTCCAGATCATTTTTAAGTGTTCCCATGTTGTATTCGAGGTCCTTGCTTTCATCAGCACGGTTGGCAAATACAAATACCTTTTCATTGAACGGGATATTGTCGGAATCGACCGCGGAGCTGAAAATGGTAAGCTGCGGGCCGGTAAGGCTCGGCTTGGACGCATTGGCGATAAGGATAATGGCATCTGCTTTGTCCATACGTTCCTTTGTCTGCTCCATGTGTATAGCTGTAGGGCTGTCAAAACCCGGTACATCATAAATGATACAGTTACGCATATCCTCAAGCTTATCAGAATAAACTGTGATCTTCTTTACTGCAAAAGAAGGCTTCGGAACATACTCACCGTCCGTTCTGTCCGGATTCTGTATCAGGTTCTTGAATTCCGTCTCCTTCATAGCACTTTCGTTGAAATGCTGGTCTGATTTTCCGAGCAGCGGCATTATAGCAAACTCACTGCGGATCATGTCAGAAACGTCTTCGAGTATATTTCTTCTGTTTGCATCAAGATTATTTTCGTCGATCTTGCTCTGAAGTTCATCAAGAGTTACCCTTCCGTACTCATATGAATCAAACTCAGCACCGAGCGCCTTCAGATTTGATGCGAATCTTTCACCGAACTCCTCGGAAGTGTAGTATTCCACTTCCGCATAGGTCTGGTCTGCGTATTTTACACATGAAGATGTGTAGGTACATCTTTCTTCCTTCGCCGGAAGTATGTCAAGTCCGATCAGCGCATTGGCAAACGTGCTTTTGCCCGCCTTTTCAAGACCTACTATCGCTATTTCAAAAGAGTTGTTACGAACTCTTTCAAGCAGTTCCGAATTAAGTCCGTGCAGTTCAAAAAGTTTTGCCTTTAGCTCCTGCGGCATAAAAGACTGCGCTGCCGTACTGATGCCTTCAATTATTCCAGCGTATTTTTCAAGTTTTCCTATCACATATTCTCTTTTTTCTTCACTCATATCTTCTATTATTTCCTTTCTTAATGTGTATGACTTTTATCGCAAATCCGGCTGCGCCGGATTTGCAGAGGGGAATCTTCGGGGCTTCGCCCCGAACCCCACTCTGATTTATCAATAAATCAGAGTTTCAATTATGTCACGCTATATACAATTATACCTGAAAAAAATTATAAAGCAAGTTTTTTGGAATAATTAAACTATCTGCGAAGTATAAAAGGATTGATTTTTACCTGCAAAATGGTTATAATCTATATATAGCATATCAAAGCAAGGAAGTGACAACGTGTCGTATAAAGATTCAAATGATAATCAGGATACGATGAAATTCAAAGTCCCGCCGCAGGCTGGTCAGACAAGGATCTACCGCGCCGGTGATATAGAAAGTGAAAAGAAAAGGCGCGCTGAGATGAGTGCGGCAAATAAAAAAGCACACGATACCCTTACAATGCCTGTACCGGTAAAGGAAAAGGCAGATACCGTGCAGACGGGAAATACACATAAAAAACGAAGAGTAACAGCAAACAGTCAGCCGCAGCGGAAGCCTTCCGTCACACAAAATACAGGAAGAACACCGACTGCTTCAGCTCCCCACCCTTCATCAGGGACTTCCGGAACTCGCAGAAGCACTGCTCCGGCAAAGCCTGTGAGAAATACCGAAGAAAAAGAATACTCAAACGTTAAAGTAAATAAAAAAGCAGCTGCCGCAAACAGACCGAAGAAAAAGAAATCCCGTGCGGGACTGTTTATCAGGCTTTTCATTGTCGCTCTGATCTCGCTGTTCCTGATCTATTCATCAGCCAGTCTCTATTATATTTCAAAGGTAACACCTCTTGAAGTAAGCGGTGATTATGTAAACGATCCGGATACAATGCTCTATTCATCCGAGATAAAAAACATTCTGATAATCGGTGAAGATACCAGAGATACATCCACAAGAGGTCTTTCAGACTCTATGATCCTTCTTTCCATAAACAATAAAAAGAAGCGTTTTCAGATGACCTCATTCATGCGTGACATTTACACCGAAATAGACGGATGCGGTGAGGACAAGCTCAATGCAGCATACGCCTACGGCGGTGCGGAGCTTCTGAAAGATACCATCGAAGATAATTTCAAGGTAAGAATAGACGGATGCGTCACAGTAAACTTTCAGGCGGTCGCACACCTTGTGGACGCAGTCGGCGGAGTTCAGATAACCGTAAGTGCAGACGAAGCCAATGCGATAAATGAAATACTCTACAACGAAGTAAATGAGATCATGGGCGATGACCAGTACGACAGCTTCCTTCCTGTTGCCGACGGAACTTTCCTGTTAAACGGAAAGCAGGCACTGTCCTACAGCAGAATAAGATATGTAGGCGACGCTGATTTTGAACGTACCAACAGACAGCGTACTGTTATCACTCAGATGATGAAACGTATAAAGAAGATTCGTCCGTCACAGTTCAGCAAAAGCATGAGCGAGGCCGTAAAATTTATCGGTTCTGACATGAGTGTTACTGACATGTACTTCATGAGTCTCTACCTGCCTTTCATTGCAGGACGCTACAAAATGGAACAGCTTCGAGTTCCTGCCGACGGAACATGGTCATTCGACGAGACCTGGGACGGAATGTCGATCATCACAGTTGATTTCTACGCAAATACGGAATACTTAAGGAACAATATCTATCTGACCGAAAAAGATACCGGTCATGACGAAGATACCGAAGAAGACGAATGATCCGCATATAATCTTTTATCTATTTCAGATCCGCAGCCAGCGCTGCGGATCTGCTTTTGTTTACTGTAAAACAAAAACTCCTTCACTTTCAAATCAACGAAAGTGAAGGAGTTAATTTTTTTATTGTTTTAGATCATCAGAAGCGTGTCTGATGAATTTTATCAGTAGTTTTTATAGTAATTATTATTGTTATTATAGTTGTAATTGTCCGGAACGTACTGATCAGAAGGAACACCGTTTGGTCCGATGTACTTAAGGTCCTTGTCAAAGCCCATTGCAATAATGAGAATACATGAAAGGAAGATCATTGCAACGCACCAGCCTTCAGACTTGCCGTAGGATTTTGCAAACTTGAACATCAGAATTCCGGTCAGAACTGCTGCCCCGATACT
>CADAPI010000174.1 GCA_902789705.1 uncultured Ruminococcus sp. | reverse complement strand
TCAAAGTTCTCAGTTTCTGTGATCTTAAGATCTTTAAAAAGATCTCTTGAATCGCATCCACGGCTGTAATAAGCCGCAAGCATATTTGCCGCCATTGATTTTCCGAATCGTCGCGGTCGGCTTATGCATATGTGTTTGTTCGTCTTCCGCAGACATTTGTTTGTCAAATCTATAAGCATCGATTTATCTACATATATATCCGAATTTACTGCCTCACTGAACAATCCATTTCCCGGATTAAGATAGATTCCCATTACTTCACCGCCTTTTGATCAATTGTAGTTACATTGATTATACCATAATTTATATCGAAATTCAATTTTATATTTTCGTCTGATATTCCGGCATAAGCCTTGATTTCAGAAAGCTTCACTGCCTGGTACTAAAGCGCAGGGCATGAAGTATTACCAAATTCAGATGTGCTCTGGTAAAAAGTTCCTGCACATTGATTTTTTTCACTTGTGTTATTGTATGTGAAAGAAGCGAAAGTCAGATGATTTTGCTTTATATCATTAAACTTCCTGATATTCATATAAGATCGTTCTGGAATCTCGACAAATGCTCAAACGGAAGGATCTGACGGCCTCGGAAAAGTCCGCATCCGTCGTTGATAAGCTGATTATTTATAGCCCTGAACATATTGACATTGATGGTTGAAAGATCAAGCTCCTGCAGTTTTATCAGACGTTCATAGGCTTCATCGAAATATCTGCACTCCCCGACAGGAATAATGTCACGTTTGCTCCGGCTTGCTTCCTGCTGCTTTTCATAGCCGAAATGATTGGCCGCTCCTATTTCCGCGAGATCATCCATATCCTTAGTCCGGAGCTGTAATTCAGTAAAGCATCTTGCAAGGTTGTCATAAAACGTGATATGCAGTGAGCGATATCCCGAAGAACGCGGAGCTTTTACATAGTCCCTGTAATAGGACAGATTTTCACTGCTTAAAGGCCCCGGATCTTCAGACGGCTTTACCCCTGAGGGTTCCGCGGTAAAGCCTCTTTCTTCAAGAAATTCAGGAAGAGTATTTGCTATCTCGTACAGATACTGTAATTCCAGTTCTTCTTTGCTTGCATCTAACGGAATATGGCACTGCGGAAGAGATATCACAATACGGTAGGCAATAAGATCCCGGAAACAGGAAAGACTGCTTTTTATATCAGCTTCACCCGGATATCGGCCGTTCGATCTGAAATATTCGTAAATGTATTCCAGTATATATCCGTTAAACTTCTCCTCTGCTCTTATCAGAGATTTTATCCTTCCTTTAAATGTAAAAGCAAGGAACGGATATTTCTGCGTCATGTACTTATAGAATTCCTTTATTCTCTGCGACTGCGAGGTAAGGAAGTCATTATGCTCCAGCAGCTCTGTTATCTGTATAAGAAAATTGCTGTGAGCAAGATCGACTGAGTTGTGTTCTTTTATTGCTGATCTTTTTAAGTCCGATGAATACTGATGCAGTATTTTAAGCACAGTGTCACCGGAATACATATAATCGTTTAATGAAACCATAACTTTTCTCCGTAAATCGAAGCTGTCGCTAAAGCATCAGCTCCGGGTATCAGACAATTTACAGGAAGTTCGTCGCTTTTGCCCTGCCGTTCCTGTCACTCCGTCCGAATTTGTTTTTCAGGTAAAAGAAGGCGCTTCTCCGTCATAAGAGAAGCGCCTTTGCTTGTTTTGTTACCACTATTCTATCACATAAGCTGCTCATTGTCAACGCTTATCTTTTTTTACGTCTGAAACCGGCAATGGTGAGCTGCCGGAGGCAGCTAATTTATAGTATCAGGCATCGCGATGACTGATACCTTTTCATCTACTTGACAAAACAAAGTAGCAGTGATATAATGTGTTTAAAGCTACTTTGCAATCCGCAGTAGTGGACTACAGAAAGGATAACGCCGGATGGATAATTCGCAGCTTTTAAAAGGCATACTTGAAGGGTGTGTGCTTGCAATAATAGCCAGGTGCGAAACTTATGGCTACGAGATAATCGGTGAGCTTGAAAATGCCGGCTTTGAAGATATAGGCGAAGGCACTCTCTACCCCGTGCTCACCAGACTTGACAAAAACAAACTTATTCAGTGCCGCAGGGCAAAATCCCCGCTTGGTCCTGTACGTAAATATTATACGATCACAGAAGAAGGAAAACGAAATCTTGATGATTTCCGTAAGCGTTACAGACGAATCTCGGCAAGTGCGTCATCTGTTCTGTTTTCAGAAAAGGAGATATAAAATGAATTATTCGATAATGGAACAACAGCTAAACGGTGAATACCGTGATGCTTTCACAGCGGTCATAACTTACGGAACGCTGAAAAATTATTCAGATGAAATAATGACTGAAAGAATAGCAGAGCTGTTTGACACACTTCTGACAGCCCAGACAAACGGCAAACCGGTCGGTAAGATCATCGGACACAATACCGAACGTTTCTGCAGGGAATTTTTCGAAGACTGTTCAAACTGGGACATGACAGTAAAGTTTCTGCAAAGTTTATTCTATATGTCCTGTATCACCTTTGTACTGGTTCTTTTATTATATCTTACCGACAGAGGATCAGCAGAAGGTGCAAGGTATAATTTAACGCCGTGCATAATCGGTGCAGCGATATATTTTATCTTTTCAGCTGTTTCAAACCTTATCATAGTTCCGCTTATGTTTAAGAGCCAAAAGATAAAACCGGCGGTATGGCACAGGATCTCTCTGATAGTTTTCTTTGTAATATTCATTACCGCACTTATACTCGGATCACAGACCAGATCATGGATCTATATTCCTGAATCGGCGTATCTGATATGCAGTGGTGCTTACATAGCTGTTTATTTTATAATACGCTCAGTTATAAGATACAGAAAAAACGGTTCCATCCTAAAAGCACCTGAAGATACGATCTATATTCAGAACAATAGAGAATTTAACGATAAAAAATACGACGCAATAGTAATGAAAACATGGAAAAAACGATATGATGTACAATATGCAAAAGGCAAAACAGATCCTGGAAAATTTATAGAAAAACTGAAAAAGAACAATAGTACAAGCCGTAAAATGAACATTCTGACCGGCATTGCAGTAATTTCAGTGTACGGCGTATCTGTTTTCCGATTTGCCTCAGACGGAAACATAACCGCAACAATCATATTCTCATTGATATGCGGCGTAATTTGCTATAAGATCTGGAAATTTTTCATCGGAGCACTAAGCAGTGCACAGACGCAGAATGACAGACTGATCAGCGAATGTGAATCATCAGGTCTTCCATTTCCTGAATTTGCAGAAAAAATCCTGAAAATATATTTTTCGTTTACTATTAGCCGATATGCAGGGAGCAAACGTAGTTTGCGGATCTGCAAGGCAATAAAATTGAATTAATTATAGTGAACGTAAAAATCTTTTTTGCGTTCACTATAATTATATTCAGAACTTAATATTTTCAGAATTCAGATGCGCTCCGTGCATCTGAATTTTCTATTGTGCCGCAGGCACCACCTTCATTATCTGACTATCTCGTTTTCAGAAAGAATTCCGCTGCTGAAATTCAGCCAGTTGTTCTGTAAGCTGCTTTGCAGTTCGCCGTTCAAGCGTCCATTCGATCACATGGACGGCTGCAAACACGATAACGATACTGACTGATACACCAATGGCTGCGGTTACTGTTTCACTGTTAATTTCGCTTTCTGCAAATATTACGGCGATCACAATGACAATATCCAGTAATAGTTGTATCGCCTTGCGGAATAACAGCTGTCTGATCGTCAGCTCTTTTGATGAATATGTTATCAACGTCGGGATCAAGGTGAGAAAGCCTAATATCAGTGGCGATAAATACGCATCATAGCCGAATGTCTGCTCCGGTCGGAATATCATTCCTGTTGCAAATATCGCAGCATTTATAAGTGTAACGGATATAAAATAACTGTTCGCTATTTCCTTGATACGGTCTTTCATTTGTTTCACCCTTTCAGCCTTTCTTTGATATCAGGTACATATTTACGGGAAATGATGACTTCCTCGCCGTTTGTCAGCTTGCAGAGAAAACGTCCGTTCAGCGCAGGGCTGATCGACACGATCTTCATCAGATTGATGATGACCGCTTTTGATATCCTCACAAACCGTCTTGACGCAAGTACCTGTTCAAATTCGTAAAGCTTTTTGCGTGATTCATAACAGTCCTTCTCCAGATAAATGAACGTCCTGTCGTCAACCGACTCAATATAGAAAATGTCCACAACAGGAAGCTGATACTGCCTGTCATTTTTTGTTCCTTCAACTGCACCCTGACGGGATTTTATAAATGAAACAATTTCATTGATATTCTCATCGGTTTTGTGACAGCCGATCTCAATATAATCCTGACTGTTTTCTCCGATTTTGACAATTCTAATATCCATAATCTCCTCAATAGTGTTCCTGTACGCTGAACTCTCCCTGTCCTTTCAGATAGCAGTTGTAAAAGTCGAGTATCAGCTTGTTAAGTGTATCCGTGCATTGTTCGGGTTCGATCTCTCCTGTGCCGAGCTTTTCAGCTAAGAAGGGCGATATAAGGGGGAGATCGGTGAAATTCATGTGACCTGCTCCGGCAAAATATGTCTGATACGCATTCACTGCATTTTTCTGCACGACATTATTGGCATAAATATATCCGATTTTTTCTGCCTCGATCGCATCAAAATGGGCTTTCTCATTTTCAATTTCAAGCAGCGGAGTGGTATATGCTTCTTCGTTGATGACATACTTGCCGTCTGCAAAGTCTATTTGCTCACCGACCATTGTACCGTCAATGTCGATGACAGCAGAAATATCGTCACGCCGCCCGACTGTTACCGCAGTTGCACCGCCCAGCGAATGTCCCATCAGACCTATTTTATCAGTATTGATAAGCCGCACCGCCGTTTCAAACTGTTCCGTATCGCCCTCGGTGAATGTCCAGTCTGAAAAATCATTTGCCGATACCGCCGATTTCAGTGTATCTAAGGCGAAATTCATGTCGGCAATGCGAAGTTCTATCCATTCACATTCCGTTTTGAATACTTCTTCACGTTCGGTTTCTTCCGCATCACTGCTGCCGAGAGTCAGAGCATTCTGCATAAACTGACCGTCAACCATAATAAGTTTGCCGGACGTATCATGTGTAAACAGGGAATGATAGGGGTGCTCGATGCTTGCGACCACATAGCCGTTGCTTGCAAGCTCCTGATATGCAGAAATATTGCTCTGATACCAGCCGAATGCGCCGTGGCTGAATATTACAAGCGGAAGCGAATGATCTGTGATACTTTCCGATTCGGCAGGATAAAAAAGATGTACGGGAACTTCACGAGCTGAACCGTCCTGCCCAAACTGTTCGGTTCTGCTGGTATCTGTCAGGATAGCTGCGCAGGTCATGGGTGTATACTGTCCTGTCAGCGGTCTGCCTTTGTAGTTTTTGATAATAAAAGCAGGCATCAAAGCAAACACAAACATCATAGCACTGAGAATAAGACTTACGATTTTACCAGCTTTCGACTTTTTCTTTTCGTTCTTTCTGCTTGCGAGATACCTGATCCCTGCAAAAGCAAGTCTGAGCAGGAGAACAAAGAACAGTCCGATAAACCTGAACGTCAGGTCAATATCGGGAAACAACAGCATCACAGCAAAAGCAATAAGCTCGATCAAATCTGCAAGCAGACGTTTTTTGTTCCATTCTCTTTTTTTTGACAGCCTTGTGATTTCTGCAATCAAAAATGCGATCTCCGAAATGATCAGCACCGTTAAAAGAAGTAATGTCATATCAGCACGACCTTTCATGTGTTTTACTGACATTATCTTACTACAAAAAGGAGCGCTTTTCAAGCAAAAAGCGGTAAGATGCAGAAATCGCGGGTAAGATGCATATCGCACCTTAAAGACCTTTTTTTATGAATTTTTTCGCAGTAATCTCCTTTTTCATTTTATCCGAAGCAGAACATATCAAACAGGAAATCAAATATCATATGCAGTGCCACAGGTACAAGGATATTTCTGCTTTTCAGAAATGTAACGCTGAATATGATGCTGAGAATAATGACCTGAACGAATCCGAAATGAAGAAAAACCCCAGCCAATTCACCGTGAATCGTCCAGGTGGGAATATGGATCGCCACGAACATCAGTGAACTGAGCAGTATCGCTTTCCACTGATTCTGTCGCTCTTTGCCGGCCATGGCATTCAGCAGCCAGCCGCGGAATACCATTTCTTCCGTGATGCCAACAAAGGAATACATTATGATTTCTTTTGCACCAAAATCACTGTTCAATGTCAGTGAGCCTTTGTGGAGATACGCTGTAACAAGGGGATAAAGCACAAAGAGCAGGAATACAGGCAGATATCTCAGCCATTTTACCTTTGAAGTGAACATCTCTTTCAACCCGATACAGACATCGTCTCTGTAATGATGCACAAGAAGCGCTGCCGGAAGAACCCACACAAGGTTCTTGATTATAACCGTCTTTACAATCTGCGAACTGATTTCTCCGTGGAAAATATCATCTATGACCGGTTTCCATAAAAACTCAAACAAAGTCCATATTGTATAAAATGCAATGCTATATAGGATAAGTACCTTAGTTTTTGATATTCGCTTTTCAGCAGTTTCCATAGCTCAATACCTCCGCTATTCTTTTCATCTCCTATTACTTACAATATTTCAGGAGAATTCCCGTTACGATGCCTGCATGGACTTCGATCAGAACCGCAAGATTCTGTTTTTTACTGAATTATCTTTGTGATTTTATCCATGCGAGACGTTTCATTCTGGTATATTTGGCACCTCTGTAGGCTGTGTATATCACATAGATCTCCAGAGCAATAATCGGAATAGCATAAATAATCAATTCAGCGTAATCACCAAGGGAACAAAATACATGACACAGCCCGAATAAGATCAGATTCACAGGAACGAATACACAAAAGTAAAATCCAAGTCCTTTCTTACCTGCATTATTTTCTTCCATATCAAGAAACTCATCAAAAGTGATCTCCGGTTTCCCTTTTCGTACATTTTTTTCGTTAATATTTTTAAACTTCTTTTGTTCTAAATCATCAAGATTTTTAAATGATCTGCTTCCGGGTTTGATTTGCTCTTCAACAAGTGCTTCGTACCTTTCCCTGTTTATTTTTCTCTTTTCACCGGTAAGGATAAAATAAGCCACAAGAGCAGCACCACTGCAGATAAAATATATCAGCACAGTCAGCGCACGGCATTCAGGATTTCTATATTCTCTGAAAAACTGACTGTACACTACCATAAACGGCAAAACACACGCTGCAATACAGTAATATCTGAACATTCTGTACTTTTCACGGCTGACCTTCAGGAATTTGCTAACAATAACTTTTCCAACTGCCATTATCGCCAGATATGCACCGATCCAGCAAAGGAAAAACCACGGTGTTGCATTTATCTTATAAGTAAACAGATTTATTTTTTCGCCTTCCATGATCTTCATCAGAACATTAAAAAGATCCTTCGCACATATTCCAAAGCACATTATAATTACAACTGCGTTGTATTCAAGCACGCTGATTATCCTGCTTTTTATACTTACTTCCGAACAGAGATCAGAACAGAATCTCATTATATCATTTCCGGTGACCTGTTCAACTGTCCTTCCGTCGTTCTGAGCTGACAGGAAAATATCTATAACATCATTCAGTATCTCATCCTGCCTCAGTGAATCGATTATATTCGACTGGACATAATCCTCGACCTTACCGAAAGCTTCACTGTACTCCGGTACAAGATTCTTTTTATATTTCGTATATGAGTTATACATATCCGTACCTCCTTCAAATCGTTACACATTATCTGCCGGAACATCGTCATAGAGCAGAGACTCCGCACTCCGGCTTATTTTTCTGTATCTTTCTTTAAAATCTGACAAGGCGTCTGAACCTTCATCTGTTATGCTGTAGTACTTGCGTACAGGTCCGAGCGGTGATTTCGCCCTGCGGCATTTTATCAGCTTATTCTTGTCAAGCCTTGTAAGCACCGGATAGAGCGTCCCCTCTCCGATATCATCAAAACCAGCTTTTTCAAGTTCACCGATTATCTCGTAGCCGTAGGTCTCACCTTTAGCGATTACCGCAAGTACGCAGCCTTCAAGGACGCCCTTCAGAAGCTGTGCATTATCCATGGCAAACATCCTTTCCGGTGTTCACTACTTTGCATTGTTTAGTAGCTTGATTATATTGTAGCATAACTACTTTGCTTTGTCAAGTAGTAACCCTGTGAAAATCCGTGGATAAGAAGAAGCGCAGGCATGTCGTTTTCGACTTCGCCTCAGAATATAGAAAACAGCCGCAGATGCTAAATTTCGCAACATCTGCGGCTGTTTTATCTTTAGTAAAAACCTGAAAAATCCAGTTAATGTTCAAATTGTTCTAATACTTCAGGCGGACCATATAACGTCCCCACCGGCTGATTCCAACGTGTTGTTTCCGGAAGTGTGGTTTCCGCTTCAGTTGTAACTTCTTCAGGAGAAGTGCTTACAAAGTAACCATCAGGCACTTCTGCTCTTTCCGGTGAAGATGAACGACCATACAGATACTGTTCCATCATTGCAATATCTGTTTTATCCAGCTCGAAGTCCTCATTAAGATCTGCGATATTCTTTTTGATAGCATCTATATTTTTGCCTTCCTGCTCTTTGATAGCCATATCTTTCATTTCTATAAGATCAGCAATATCCACCTTGTTATCCATATTGACATTACCAAAGCCATGAAGAGCACTCGGCGGTCCGTATAAAGGCATAGCAGATGACACAACCGGTTCGTAGGTCGTCGTTTCTTCAGGCATTGTCTCTACAGGTGTAGTTGTTACTGCAGGCGTTGTACCTGTTTCCTCTTCTGCTTCAGATTCGGCTGAAGTAAAGTAACCCGGAGGCGGACCATACACCGGTGCCATCACAGCAGACACCTCATCAACATATGATTCCGGCTGAATACGCGTTGCCACTGCACAAGCAGCTGAAAGAATCGCTGCTGTAAGCATTGTTTTATTAGTCTTTTTCAATGTTTGTAACCCCCTCTTGATAATCAGTACAAACCACTTATCAAATAACATTTTATCACTTTTGAGTGGAACAATCAACACTATCCAAAACCGCAAATAATGGAAAGACGCAAAAAAGCCTCGTGCCAGTAAAGGCATGAGGCTCTGCAATCTAATCGGTGAGCTGCCTGCGGCAGCTTATTATAATATCATTTATCAAAGCTTTCTATCTTCTTTGAAAGATACTGTCTGAGTCTTGCAAGGTCGGCAAGTGTTACATTACCGTCTTTGTCAATGTCAGCATTTTTATTCGCCTGTCCTTTGAGTTCTTCCCTGTCAACGAGAGCGATAGCAAGTGCAGAAAGATCTGTTATATCGAGCTTTCCGTCGCAGTTTATATCACCGCGGGTGTCTTCTGATATGATCACAGGCTCTGCTGTCTGATCAGGTGAAGCCGTTGGTACCGGTGATGTTGTTGTTTCCGGCGGAACTGTCGGTGCAGGTGATTCTATCAGTTTCGGCGAAGCTGTAGGTGCTGGTGATTCTGTTGGTTCCGGAGAAACTGTCGGTTCCGGTTCAGATCCGGATGTAAGAGCGTTTTTAGCTGCACCCTGCATGAAGGATGTCATCCATGCAAGTGATGCGTTGCCGGTCAGTGTTGTGTCATTGGTTGACCATGACTCGGCTGAATCGACAAAGCAATGCTGTGCAGGCATATTTTGTCCGGTAACGAATCCGAGTGATTTGATAAACGGATCATTTACCCATGCATTCGGTCCGCTTGAAAGAACACCGTCAGGCGCAGTCGGATAACTGTGATCTATTGATCCTGCCCAGAAAGAGTGAAGCGGATTTTTAACTGCGTAATCGCCGTATCCGGTTATGTAGGAAACTGACTTCGGATTGGTACCGAGAAGGTAGTCCATAGCACCTGCCGCACCGTCAGCATATTTCTTGTCTCCGTCGATCAGATATGCATACGCCATGATGATACCATTGTTAAGAACCATGCTGTTACTGTTCTTAGTGTAACCTTCAAGAACAAACCCTGGTTTCACACTGTAGACTGTGGTACCGAAAGCCATTTGTCTGCCGCGAAGAGGTACGCCGTAACCTTCTGATTCTTCTGTATAAATATACTCATCAGCCGCAGCTGTCAGTGACTCACATATTTTATTATAAGCTTCATCACTCAGAAGATCTTTGTGAAGTGCAAGAGACATTGTTCCGACTGCTGTCATAGAACCACATTTATACGATGCTAATGCACCGTCTTCACTGTTCTCTGCAAAATTAGCCTCTTCCGGGACAGTATACGCCTCCTCAAAGCTTTCAAGTTCCTTTAAGAACTTTTCCGCATTCTCCTTATCTCCGCGCTCACTTGCTGAAATGAACAGTTCGCACGCTGCCCAGTATGCTTCGTCACTTACATCTCTGTCGCCGTAGACATTTCTTTCAGAAGGCACTACACTTCCCTTAGCATACAGTGAATCTTCACGCATCTGTTCTGCAGGTACGGTCATATCGCAATATTCTTCACCAAATATGTTTTCTACACTTACCGGAGTCATATCTGGTCCATAGTAAGCCTTCTCATAAGCCTCAAATGCTTCCAGAGCACTCTTATAATACTCGTCGGCCTTATCCTCATCATACTGTTCCCACAGTCTTGCACCCTGGGCTGCACATGCAGCATAGCTCAGCGTTGCCGCAAACGTCGGAGGTTTGGCTATTCTGTTATACCAGTCATCAAGATCCAGCTCATAAGCCGGCACACTGTCAGCAATACCGCCCCACTTGTAATCACGCATTTCATGCAGATACATTCCGGCTGCTTTTTCTCCCCATGCAGGATCATTCTCCGGGACTTTCATCTGCTTCATCCAGTCGAGTTCATACGCCGCTTCGTCAAGGATGTCAGGCATTCCGTTTCCGTTTTCAGGTATCACAACTGCACCTGAACCGTCAGAAAGATCAGCATTTTCGGAAAGCGCATTCACTTCAAACAGATTCTGAAGAGTCCAGACAGCCATACCGCCTGAGATCATGCTCTTATAGTGATCGCCGGATTCAAACCAGCCGCCCTTTGTTGTTATTGTCGATGATCTGTATTTATCTTTCACTTCTTTTTCTGAAGTATAGTCATCCTTCCAGAGCGTCTGTACATAAGCCTTTTCCTGGTGATATGGTGTTTTGTGTGCAAGTTCAGATTTTTCCCCTGAAGTGATATACTTCTCTTCGACATTCATATCTGAACGGCTCTGATAGAAGAAATTCAATGAATTCGTAAAAAGATCACCGGTTTCTGATGAATAAATATCATCACCTATTTCAAATTCCTGAGATCTGTAATCGCCGGATCTGATAAAATATCTGCCCGGTTCCGTAAATTCAGAAAAATCAAGTTTGCATACATTATCGCCGGAATCCTTATCCTTTACAGGGGCCGTCGATTTTCCTTTGAAAACAGCTTTTCCGCTTTCTGCATTCACCACTTCAAACTCCACTGCTCCCGCAAGCTTTATCGCAGAAGCATCATGCAGGATATCACCGCTGTTGTCACCAAGAACTGCGACCTTTCTTCCGCCGGTATAATAACCGATCTGGTTTACTGAGATATAGTTGTTTTTAAGTCCGCTGTAGTCACGGCTTACATAACCGTAACTATTGTTTACCGGTTCAACCAGTACATCATCAGTTACATCACAAAGCGACATTTCATCGAACCAGATCTCGTCGCCGTCTACAGCATTGCCGCCGTACATACTTCCCTTTGCATAGGAGAAACTCCATTCCACAGCTTCAAGATCCTTTGTAACTGTAAACTCACCCTTGTAGGTCTTCCATTCCGTACTCAGTTCAGTCGGCTTCGTCGCCCATTCGCCGCCCATATGAGGGCCGTAATGGAATTCATCACCATCAAGTACCACGTACTCTTCGTCGCCCTTTATATTGCTTATCTTAGAACAGAGCTCCATGCCATCGCGTTTTGCCCTTGCCATGAAACTTACTTCATAAGTATGTCCTGCACGGAAATTGAGATTTCTGTGACGAAGCTGAAGATCCCATTTCTCTCTGTCAGCCCCTGATGCAGAAAGGATCCTTATATGAAGTTCCCCGTCTCCTGTCAGCTCAAAATCCTGTTTAGCAGGAGATGCCTCGACAGTCCTCCACGGAACCATCTTGTAGTCAAAGCTTGTTTCTCCGAGTAACTGTCTCTCGGAAAAAGCGTCCACCTGCATTCCGCCTGAAACCAATGCCGTCTGTGCCAGCAGTGTAACTGCGCAAACGGATGCTAATACTCTTTTCATTTTTGGTACCTCTCTTTCGTGTGTTTATTGTTGCTGTTCTTTCGTTTAATAAAACATAATCTACGCATCAACTCCTATTTACTGAAAAATAAAAAAGCGCACAACCGAAGTTATGCGCCAAAAACACACAGCTCCGAATGTCGCCAAACAATTCATTATTTATCATATCAAACTCATTACAGTATAGCATGATAAAGAGCCCGGTGTTTTTATCGAAATAAAAACACTAAACTATAATGAGTTGAAAAATGAGTATTATTCTCAAATCATTAAATGAAATGACTTCCAAATAATGATTTGACATGG
>CADAPI010000173.1 GCA_902789705.1 uncultured Ruminococcus sp. | reverse complement strand
AGCTTCACGGAAGCCTGCGGAGGCCGTTTTGACATAAAAATAGACGGCGACCTGTTCATTGCTGAAGTGGAATTCTCAGAAGTTCAGTCTGAACCGGAAATTTCCGGAGAGAAGGTCACTGTACAGCAGATGGCGTGATATAAAGAAAGCACTGATTTATTTCTTAAATTGGCGAGGGGTACGGGGCGAAGCCCCGTTCTCCCTTCTTCTGCAAATCCGGCGAAGCCGGATTTGCAGTTAAATCAGTGTTTTTTTGATTATAAAACTAAAAAATCTGTCCCGATGGAAGTATCAGGACAGATTTTTTATTTCTTTACAGGTAAAAATCAAAACCGTCATTTTAACCGTTTGAGACTCCACACGGTTTTCAACTCTGTTGAAAACTCGGTTGAAAGTGTGGAAAAGGATGTTTGAAACTGTTTTTTGAAGTGCAGTTTTCATATAATTTTATAAGTTTTCGGGATGAAAACTATTAAAACATCAGTTAAACAGTTAACAAACTGTTGAAAACTATATTGAAAGTCTGAGAAGTTCAACAGCGTTTTTGTGGAAAATCAGTTCTTTTTCTTCGTCAGAAAGAGGAAGATCGTTTATCATTTTTATCTCGTTCTGCGGAGTATCCCAAGGACAGTCGCTGCCGAAAAGAATGCGGTCTGCTCCGTGCGCCTTTATTATTCTGTAAAGCTGTTCACCGGAGATTTCCTTTGCTATGACGGAAACATCGAAGTAGAGTTTTCCCGGTTTGCCCGCAAGATATTTTTCAACGTCATCCCACAGCCTCATTCCGCCGCCGTGGGCGAGTATCATTGTGAGTTCCGGGACTTTGTCAAAGACTTCTGCAGCCGCCTCAGGTGTGCAGTGAGTAACATCCGGTGAAATCGGGTCATATCCTGCGTGGAAGACCACCGGAAGACCGAGTTCCGCACATTTTCTGTATATCGGGTACATGAAGTCATCGTTTACGAAAAAGTTCTGGTAGTCCGGGTGGAATTTTACACCGTAGAGGCCGAGTGACTTTATCCTTTCAAGTTCCTCGGCCCAGTCCTCCGCCATCGGATGGATGCTTCCGAAAGGACAGAAGAAATCGTCTTTTATCTCGCGAGCCCAGTTGTTTATAATGGTCTGCTGAGTTGGCTTTGTAGCTATCGGCAGGATAACCGCCTTGTCGATGCCCTGTTCTGTAAGGACTTTTCTCAGATCTGCCACTGTTCCGTTGGTAAGCGGTTTGTAACCGCAGTCAGTGGCATTTTCAGTAAGTGCAGCTATTGCACGTTCCGCGATCTTGTCAGCAAATGCGTGGGTGTGAAAATCTATGTACATAAAAAAATCATTCCTTTAAGCAAACATAAAAAAAGCCAACCCCAGGGGCAAAGGAATTCTCAGCGTAAACGCCTACTCCTGTTCAGGAACCCAGCCTTATCCTTCACGAGTTAGCTAAACTATTATAAGTATATCGAATTTAGGCTATTTTGTCAACAAAAAAATAAATTCAAAAATCTATTGCTTTTTTTCATAACCTCTGATAGAATATTATTAGAAGAACGTCAGAGGGATGTTCTTAATTTCAATGGAGGTAACTGAATATGGCATACAAAATTTCTGACGAATGTATTTCATGCGGCGCTTGTGAAGCAGAATGTCCTGTTTCAGCAATCACAGCTGGCGATGACAAGTACGTTATCGATGCTGACGCTTGTGTTGAATGCGGTGCTTGTGCAGGTGTCTGTCCTGTAGGCGCTCCAAACGCTGAATAATATCAACAAGAAACATATTATTTCAAATTAAAGACCGTAAGTGATGAAAATCGCAGAAGGTCTTTAATTTTTTGCTCAAATACTATTGAATACAAATCAAAAAAATGATACAATTATAATGCACGACTGCAATGCCGGAAAAAATCGTGTACCATATGAATTACGGAGGTAATACAATGAAAAATAGATTTTCAGCTCTTCTTGCTGCAGGCATACTTGCGGTGGCTTGTTTTACGGGCTGCGGCGAAAAATCAACGACTAATGTTATAAGTAACGGTACACCTGCCCAGACGGAAGCTCCTCTTCCTCCGGGAAAGGAATACACAGCAAACAAGGGCGAGGATTACAAATACGAAGACCTTGGTCTTAAGATCACTTTTGATGAACTTGCTCTTACATCTGACGAACCTGACTCAAAGGGCAGATATTCATATGCAATGGTATTCACTGCTGTGAACAACGGGGACAAAACCGTTGACGTTCGTATGCTCGATGACTTTGAGATATCAGTTGACGGAAAGAAGTACGAGGATAATATCTTCACAGCTGTATCAGCTGCCAACGGTGCAAACGCATACAAGGGCGGCGAAAGATACGACGCACGTCTTGAACCGGGACAGACTGTTTCAGGATTCATTCCTTTTGCTATCGACTCTATCGACTGGAACGAACTCACTGTAACATATTATCCGGACAGAACAAAGACAAACGATACTATTATATACACGGTAAACAAATCAGAACTCATTAATAAGTTTTAAGGAAACGCTGATTTATTCGTAAATCAGCGTGGGGTTCGGGGCGAAGCCCCGCAGATCCCACCTCCGGAAATCCGGCGAAGCCGGATTTCCGATTTGATCAGCATTTTCTTAAGATCTGACAAACAGAAAGGAAGTTTAAAATGGTTGTAATCGAAATGGAAAACGGCAAAAAAATCAAAATAGAACTTTATCCGGAGATCGCTCCGATCACAGTTGCAAACTTTGAAAAGCTTGTAAATCAGGGATTCTACAACGGACTTATTTTCCACAGAGTTATTCCTGGTTTCATGATCCAGGGCGGCTGTCCTGAAGGAACAGGCATGGGAGGTCCGGGCTGGAACATCAAGGGTGAGTTCTCATCCAACGGTGTAAAGAACGACCTTAAGCACACAAGAGGCGTTATTTCAATGGCAAGATCAATGAGACCTGACTCAGCAGGCTCACAGTTCTTCATCATGCACGAAGATGCTCCTCATCTTGACGGTCAGTACGCTGCATTCGGCAAGGTAGTGGAAGGTATCGAAGTAGTTGACGAGATCGCTGGTGTTGAAACTGACTACGCTGACAAGCCGCTTACAGCACAGGTAATGAAGTCAGTTACTATTGAATAAGTTTAAAGAAACACTGATTAAACCGGAAATCCGGTTTCGCCGGATTTCCGGAGCTTCGCCCCGTACCCTGCGCTGATCAGTATTTTTCAAAGACCTTTAACAAGTGATCAATAACAGACAAGCAAAGCCCGCCGGAGACAGATCGCCCCGCCGGGCTTTATATCGGTAATAAAAGCTATGAAGATAAAAAAGAAAAAAAGAAGATCTCTTTTACTAAGAAATCTGATGGTATTTCTTGCTCCGGTCGCGATAGTGCTCCTGTTTGTGTTTGCATTTAACAAGGAGAAAGTGCATACCTACAAGGCTGTTGTGACCAAGCAGGGTGACTGTTCCAATCCGGGACTAAGAACTTATACCTGCGTCCGGTGCGGTTATACCTGCACGGAACCTATCGTAAAAAATCACGATTACGATGAGACGCTTGTGATACCGGCGGATGCAAAAAATTATATTTCCTGCAGATGCAGAGTCTGCGGAAGTGAAAAGACTCTGAAGAACATTGACGAGTCGGAAGCTATGAACAATCCGTACAGCCTCATATCTGCTGAGATAACCGGCGTTGATAAGGCTTACCAGTTCACAGGCGGCGGAATTACGCCGATACCGGTTATAACGGACCAGAATAAAAACAGACTTACTGAAAACACTGACTATACAGTAAGCTACGAACACAACACCGAAGTCGGCATAGGTACGGTAAAAATAACGGGAACGGGTATTTACAGAGATGCCTGTGAAGTACACTTTACCATTTCTGCAGCGCACTGGGATGAAGAGGACGGCCAGAAATACTACTACGAAGACGGAAAGGTAACAGGCCTTAAGGAGATCGACGGAGAAGAATATTACTTCGACGAGGAAGGCGTTATGCAGACCGGCTGGCAGAAACTCGAAGACGGCGGCTACTACTGTTTCGACCGTCTGACGGGTGTGCTTGCAAAGAGCACGATGGTCGACGGTATCAGTGTTGATGCAAAGGGAAGAGCCGAGGAATCTGACTACAACATTTACAAGATAGAGACCATGATGAAGGCTCATAAGATAGTTCTGGAACAGACATCACCGAAGGACAGCATGGAGGACAAGCGTCTCAAGCTGTTTAACTGGGAGATGAAGGAACACGGATATCACAGATGGAGAATACTCAAGAACATCTACCAGACATCGCCTGACTGGGAGATCACCTTTGCCAACGATATCTTTGACAAGGGCTCCGGATGCTGTGTATCCGACTCATGCGCGACAGCATTCCTGTTCAGGGAAATAGGATATACTGAAATTTATGTCTGCCACGATACATCGCACTGCTGGTTTACAGTTGAAGGCAAGCTTTTCGATCCGCTGTTTGCTGAAGGAAAGTCCTTCTACGAAAACTACAATGCTAATTTCACGGACTACAGAGAACACCCTGTCGGAAGACGCCGCATCGACGGTGTCAGCACAGAAGACGAAGATCAGGAGGAATAACGCATGACATTCAGTTCACTTGCATTTTTATTTATCTTTTTCCCTTTGACCTTCATTCTTTACGCTCTGACAAAGAGCATCAAGGTAAGAAATATCATTCTGGCTGCCGCAAGTATTGTTTTCTATGCTTTCGGTGAGCCTTCCGCAGTTGTACTGCTGCTTCTGTCCGTAGCCTGCAACTATATTCTCGGAATACTCGTTACCAAAGGCAATGCAAAATCGAAAAAGATGTACGTTGTAACAGCGGCCGTTATAAACATCGGTATGCTGTTTGGATTCAAATATCTGGGCTTTTTCGGCTCAGTACTCGGAGGCATGACACACAGCGAACTTAACGTTCCTTATCTCAGGCTTCCTATAGGTATTTCATTTTTCACGTTCCAGGGACTCAGCTATGTAATTGATGTTTACAGAAACAAAAAGCTTCTTCAGAGAAATCCGTTTTACGTGCTTCTGTACATATCATTCTTCCCGCAGCTCATTGCGGGTCCTATAGTACGTTACGAAGATATCTCATATCAGCTTCGTCACCGTGAGTTCAACTCGGACAGAGTGAGCCGCGGTATACTCCGCTTTATTTTCGGACTCGGAAAGAAAGTGCTCGTTGCCAACCAGATGGGTCTTGTTGCAGACAAGGTTTTCTCATGCAATACAGACAGTCTCGGAACTGCTCCGGCATGGATCGGCGCTTTGTGCTACACACTTCAGATATTTTTCGACTTCTCCGGATACAGCGATATGGCCATCGGTCTCGGATGCATTTTCGGATTTGACTTCAAGGAAAACTTCAACTATCCGTTTATCTCATCAAGCATTCAGGAATTCTGGAGAAGATGGCACATCTCACTTTCAACATGGTTTAAGGAATATGTTTATATCCCGCTTGGCGGAAACAGAAAGGGAAAGCTCCGCACAGACTTCAACAAGCTTTTCGTATTCTTCCTCACGGGACTCTGGCACGGCGCAAACTTCACATTTATCGTGTGGGGTCTGATACACGGTGTATGCCAGTTCCTTGAAAACCACGACATTATACCTGTAAAGAAAAAATGGTTCAAACCGTTCAGCCACATCTATGTGCTTCTGGTCACAGTAACGGCATTCGTTGTTTTCCGTGCTGATTCCATGGCCCATGCTGCAGGTGTGCTGACAGATATGTTCAACATAAAGGCAGGCAATGCCGCTGTAAACAACGAGGTGTTTGCACTTATCTCACCTCTGTTCGTCGTATCGTTCCTCGAGGCGAAAATGGCTGATTCAGATTACTCCGAGGGCTGCATGATAGCAGAATATGCCTGCTCGTTACTTATCTATGTGCTCTGTATACTTTCACTGAGTTCAGGCAGCTACAACCCGTTTATTTATTTCCGCTTCTAGGAAAGCGCTGATCAGTTACTTATCAGTGCGGGAGTCCGGGGCGAAGCCCGCAGACACCCTAAACCACGGTACCGGCTTCGCCGGTATCGCACATAAATCAGAATTTTTCCTGAGAAAAGGTAAGGTTTATCATGAAGAAAAAATATAAAAGGATATACATTGCGGTATTTCTTGCTATGTGTACAGTTCCTATGCTCTTCTATCTTGCGGTATTTCTTGCTATGTGTACAGTTCCTATGCTCTTCTATCCGTTCTCGAAGTCCGGAGCGGCGCTTGAAAAGCGTGATCCGGTGAAGACACCTTCACTTACTGCTGACGGAATGCTCAACAATGATTTTTCCGGGGAATGTGAAGCTTTTCTTGCAGACCGTCTTCCTTTCCGTCCGGCAGTTCTTTCAGCTGCCAATGCTGTAAAGAGCGGTGTGTTTAAAAGCGACGCTGCCAATGTCGTAACGGGTCGCGACGGCTGGATATTCTGCGAGGCATCTGTTGCGGATTACATGAACACCAACGCGCTTTCAGATGAACGTCTCCGTTCGATCGCGGTATCGCTTTCACTTCTGGATGAAAATGTGACCTCAAAGGGCGGAAAGTTCCTGTTTGTTCCTATGCCGAACAAGGCATCCGTTTACAGCGAGTTCATGCCGTCAAGATACAGAAAGGCGAACACGAACAATCTCGCAAGACTGCAGGGTATGCTTGCCGCAAACAAGGTAAGTCACATCGATATGCTCAGTCTTATGAACGAGAAAAAATCATTCGGGCTTTACCACAAGCGTGACACCCACTGGAATTACTACGGAGCTCTGCTCGGATACTACGGCATAACCGATGCCATGGGCAAGAAACACAAGATGTACGACGATACTGACTACGTTCCGAAAAAGATATGGCGCGGTGATATTGACAAAATGCTTTATCCGTTCATCGGAACAAGGGATTATCAGTACGATCTTAACATAAGCTTTGAGCCGTTTGAGTTCGTTATCCCTTCGGGAGTTACGGATATAGCTGCACAGCTTGAAAATTTCATGAGCGACAAAGAGGAAAACGACAAGCGCATCTCCACGAGGAAGGTATCGGGTCTTGGAAACGGAAGCCTGTACATGGTACGTGACTCATTCGGAAGAGCACTTCTGCCGTTCTTTATCGACAACTACGACACGACGATGTTTGTCCGCGCAGACTATCCTGACATGTCAAATGTTACGGAAGGCACGGATATGATATACGAGATAGTCGAACGAAACATAAACGACCTGTTCCGCACGGCACCGCTCATGCCGGCACCGGTAAGAACGGATATCGGTGATATCGCTGAAAGCGGTGCATCAGTCGCATTCAGCTTCAGCGAGGAGTCCTACGGCACAAGGATCTACGGAGAAATGAGCCGTGAAATGCTCTCGCCGGACGGCAGGGTATATGTGCGCCTTTCAAATGCGAATACGTCCGTTATCTACGAAGCGTTCCCGGTTTACGAGGAAAAGCTTCTCGGAGGAACGAATAAATACGGATTCTCACTGATCGCTGACGCATCTGTTCTGACAGAAGGTGACTACAGCGTTGAAGTTATCTCAGCCGGAAAATCATATACCGGTGTGGCAGACAGACCGCTTTATATCTCGGAAGCTGCAGTAAATGAAGCTAAAAAGTCAAAGATAGTTTCATCTTCTGACGATAAAACAGAGAGCGGCACGGATGAAACCGTACCGGAAGAAGATGAGAAGATCGTTTCAGAGGCAAAGTTCATCGAAGGAACGATAGCCGACAGGGCGAAGGTCATCTATAACGGAACAGAGATCACGGTCGGTGCCAATATAAACGCCCTCCTTGAAGGCTTAGGCCCGCAGGCGGCTCCGTCATCAAGTGCGGAAAGCTGTCTTACGGGAAAACCGATCCTCGAATACTACTACGCCGGAATGACGATTCAGGCAGATGAGGACGGAACGATCGCATCCATCGAGATAAGCGAAAGCCTTTATCCGGGAACGGAAGCAAAGACCATAGGCGGACTCTACTGCGGAAGCAGCAGGGAAGACGCATTTGCCGCCTTCGGCGAAACCACATCGCCAGGTGCCGGAAGCATCACTTATGAAGAGGATGATGCTGAAGTCAAAGTGCAGGT
>CADAPI010000172.1 GCA_902789705.1 uncultured Ruminococcus sp. | reverse complement strand
AACAAACAACCGCAGTAACGGATGATCCGGTACTGCGGTTGAATATTTTTACTATGCTCTGTTTTTACGCTTTGCCTTTTTGGCTTCGTACATTATCTTGTCGGCTTTCTGTATGAGATCAAACAGATCATCCTTGTTTTCGGGAACTTCGGTTATGCATCCGACGCTTGCTGAAAGCGGATATGGTTTTTCACATTCACGGTTCAGTTCATTTACCTTTGCGTCGAAGTCCTGCTTGAATTTCTCTACGAAATCTGAACCACGGCCGATTACGATGAACTCATCACCGCCGAATCTGCCGCAGACGTTTATGGAATCACATGCTGAACTGATCGCATCTGCAATGCTTTTGATAGCGAAGTCGCCTTCGTTGTGTCCGTAATTGTCGTTGATCGCTTTCAGTCCGTCCATGTCGATGAAACAGATGGAAAGAGGTATCTGTTCCGTCAGACATTCCTTGAAAATATAGCCGGCATATTTAAAGAATCCGTTTCGGTTGTATATCTTGCAGAGCGGATCAAGAACATTGAGTTTTGAAATGTTGTCGATCGCGTTGCCGATGCACATGGTCATTGTATGACAGAGAAGACTGTAAATAGGGTAGTCGTTGTTCGTTATAATGTAATAACCGAGACATCGCTGAGTGTAGTGAAGAGGTATGAAGTAGCTGATGTTTCCTCCGGTGGTGAGCGGTATCGGATGAAGCCTGCTGCTCGGGAAAGATGCAACTGAAGTTCTTTTTCCCTTGTCAAGGATAAAAGGAGCTGTCATTTCAGGCGGATAAGTAACTGTTTCTTCCTCACACGCTGTGCTGTATGCGTTTTCCCAGTCTTTTACGAGGCAGAGGCTGAACTCGTCACAGTTGATGACCCGAAGCTGCTTTTCAAGTACGGAAATGCAGTCTTCAAGGTTTTCAGCGCTTGCAAGACCGGCGATCATCCGGTTGAGCATGTGTATGTTTGTATATATGCTTTCAATACGCATGTACGTGTTTTTCTTGAATTCACGTATGTCGTACGTTTCTTCCTCCCTGCATCCGCAGCTTTCGCTGAAAACAGGCTCCGCTTCAATGTGCCTGTTTTTCGGCACGGAGTTTCCTTCCATAAGATCCATAAGCGTACGCATAGCCATTTCTCCGGAACGGAAAAGAGGACGTTTTACAGTTGTAAGTTTAGGAAATGAATTCTGTGCGTTGAATGTATGGTCAAAACCGGTGACAATAACGTCTTCCGGAATTCTGTAACCCTTATGCTGCAGACCGTTCATAAGTGTGAGCGCCATGCTGTCGTTGGCACATACAAATGCGTCAGGAAGTTCAAGACCCGAGTCAAAAAAGGCTTCAGCAGCCTTTATACCGTCATAGCTTCGGAACAGTCCGTTGTATTTTCTGTTTTTCTCATCAAATTCGATTCCGTGCTCAGCAAGTGCGTCACGGAATGCGCGGTATCGTTCTATGGATTCCGGGTTTGAAGCAGGACCGGAAACATAGTTGAATGTCCTTGCTCCGTGCTTTTCTATCAGATGGCATACAAGCTTTTTCATTACAGAGTAATTGTTTATGCCTATGTTATAGAACTCCGGGTGATCCTTGCATTCGAAAATAACGGACGGTATTCGTGTTTCTTTGATTTTATTGATTATAGTGTTACGCATTTCCAGATTGGAAAATGTATTGGTAAACTGCTTGTTGTCGATTATACCTCCGAATGCAGAAAAATAGGATACATTTATCGAATTTTTCTGAGCGTAAGTATTTATTCCCTGTATTATCTGATAAGGATATTCTTCATCCATACCAGACACAACAGCTGCGATATTACGTATGGCCATACCTGTTCCCCCTGCTGATCCTGATCATAATAGTAACTGTTATTTATAAATTATTAGGCAAACAATGATTTAATCGGAAATCCAGCTTCGGCTTCGCCGGATTTCCGGAAGGGGAATTTGCGGGGCTTCGCCCCGGTCCCCTACGCTGATTTATGAATAAATCAGCGTTTCCTTAGTTTTTTCAGCCGTATCAGATCTTCAGAACATTGCTGTTTTCGAAGATTTATGAAATATGGTGAAAAATAATTAAAATTCTGATTATATTATATCATATAAATAGAATGTTATCAAGTATTAAATTAATATGTTTTAATATGCGGCAGCAGTGGACAAACGCCTGATTTTATGATATACTATTTTGCGGGGTTATCAAATAAATTTATAACGGTCGGGAGAATCAGAAATAATGATCTATAACAATATACTGGAAGCTATCGGTCACACACCGATGATAAAACTCAACCGAATGAACAAACCTGGCAGTGCCGATGTTCTTGTAAAGTTCGAAGGACTTAATGTAGGCGGGTCAATCAAGACAAGAACAGCTTTCAGAATGATAAAAAAAGCTGAACAGGCAGGAAAAATAAAGGAAGATACCATAATTGTTGAACCAACAAGCGGAAATCAGGGTATTGGTCTTGCTCTGGTCGGTGCAGTAAAGGGCTATAAGACAGTTATTATTATGCCGGATTCAGTAAGTGAGGAACGCCGCAAGCTCGTTGAACACTACGGCGCACAGGTAATTCTTATTCACGACGACGGCGACATAGGTGCATGCATTCAGGAATGTCTGAACACAGCACTCAGAATGGCTGCCGAAGATCCGAGAGTATTTGTTCCTCAGCAGTTTGAGAATCCTGACAACACCAAGGCTCACAAGTATCATACAGCTCTTGAGATAATGGAAGAGGCTGCAGTAACAATTGACGGCTTCTGTTCAGGTATCGGTACAGGCGGTACCATAACAGGAATAGGGGAGGTACTTAAGGCTCAGAATCCTGACATCACAATCTGGGCAGTTGAACCTGAAAATGCGGCTATTCTTGCCGGCGGTACCATTGGCACTCATCTTCAGATGGGTATAGGCGACGGTATTATTCCTAAGATACTCAACCAGAATATTTACGACGACATTTGCATTATCAGTGACGAGGATGCAATTAAAACCGCCAAGGACCTTGCCCGTCTTGAAGGTATCATGTGCGGTATTTCCAGCGGTACCAATGTAGCGGCAGCACTTCGCATGGCTGAAAAGCTCGGCGAAGGAAAAACAGTTGTTACAATTCTTCCTGATACAGCAGAAAGATATTTCTCTACTCCGCTTTTTGAATAACATCAGTAAATAATCAGTTTCATACAAAAACAGAATACCCGTGGATTTTCTGATCCACGGGTATTCTGTTTTACTGTTGCACATAAGGTCAGATTTGTGTAAAATTTAAAACTATAAAATTTCAGCATTCAATTCCAAGTCTTCGCTTGGCTTCATCTTCGGAAATATGATCATCCATCATTTTCTTTTCTATAATACTGCGAATAATGTTTACGGCCTGGTCTGCTCTTGCATTAGCTTCATTGACCTGGTTGTTCAAAGAATCAATCTTCTCCTGAAACTCTTCTCGGATTTCAGCTCTTTCACATTCTCTGTAAGCAGCTTCATTAAACTGTGTAAGGCACATACGTTCCACCTCCGCTTTATTAGCCATAAGAAACGGTTTGATTTCGTAATCATCAGGCATATCTTCAAGTGCTGTATCAACAGCATCTTTGGTTTCGTAATTCATATCATCAATATAACGACGTATCTGAGCTTCAAGCCAGGAATATTCGTACAAAGGCTTGCATTTTTCCATTAATTCCTGATTGTGACCGGCGTTTATGTTGTACATCGTAACAGTGACATCTATATCCGGTTCAATTCCTTTATCAAAACTGTCACTGAGTTTTATAATCACCTTATCTTCAATTTCTTTTTTCCCGTTATAGAAACAGTAGCATTTCGGAACAGGAATATGCTGAATCCTGCTGCTGTAGAGATTGATCGTGCTCTTGTTTTTCTCGATATATTTGCTGTATACCATTCCGGCATAAATGAACATTCTCAGCGCAATGTTAGGATTAAATGTGGACTGATGTTCAAAGAAATTCATGATATCCGTAAGAAGAAATGAAACGTCATTTTTCATTCCCATATAGATAACATTTTTGATCGTTGTGATTTCTATATCATCAGGATTAGTGTAATCAGAGCCACGAATCGCATTGTAAATACTGAGAAGCCATTTTTTATGGTTTGGATTTCCGAAAATATAAATGAAAAGACGATCTTTTCTGTTCCTGCGGATCTTGTTTCTTCTTTTTTTCTTTGAGATACCTGAGTTTTTAGTGTTTTTCCAGTTTTTCTGTGACATTTTTTCTCCTTCATAATTGTATCATATTTACATGATGTTTGCAAATGGAAAATATAAGTATGTATGTAACAAGTAAATTATACCATAATTAAACTGATAAGTCAATAGAAAAAATATCGGAAAATGGATAACAGAATAGCAACGCATGGAATGGCACGGCTAGCTTTATTGTATCATTTTCATATTGTTTTTCAGGGAAAATTAGGGAAACGCTGATTTATTCATATATCAGCGTGGGGGTCCGGGGCGAAGCACCGCGGATAACCTGTTCCGCAGGTCTTCTGTTTTACTGTTGCACATAAGGTCAGATTAGTGTAAAATATAATTATAAAGATGTTACGGGCTCAGTTTGATCAGTTTTATGGTCAGATCACAGTTAAGAAAGAGGGGATAAGATGAGGTATAAGGATATTTCAGTGAAGAAAATACCTACGGACATTTTTACCGGTGTTATCATTGCACTGGTTTCAATTCCTATTTCAATGGGGTATGCGCAGGTTTCAGGGCTTCCGGCAGTATACGGACTTTACGGATCAATCTTTCCGATACTTATATTCGGATTGCTCTCTACGTCAAAACAGTTCATATTCGGCGTTGATGCTGCTCCGGCTGCGCTTGTGGGTGCGTTTCTTACTGCACTTGAAGTTCAGAGCGGATCGGAGCGAGCGGTACAGATAGTTCCTGTAGTCAGCTTTTTTGTCGGTATCTGGCTTGTTCTTCTTTCAAATCTTAAGGCCGGCAGGCTTGTAAGCTATATTTCGACACCTGTCATGGGCGGTTTCATAAGCGGTATTTCGACTACCATCATCTTTATGCAGATACCGAAGGTGATGGGCGGAACGAGCGGAACCGGTGAAATGTTTGAACTGGTGAAACATATTATAAAGACCAGCAGTACCAGACTTAATTCTCGGATATACGGGATTTGCAGACAGATACGGAGTTGCCAGACTTGAAAACATTGAACGCGGTCTTCCGGCATGGAAGTTTCCGGACTTTACAGCTCTTGATGTCAGTGATGTGATGTCCACAAGTCTTACGATCGCCATAGTCATAATGGCCGAAACGCTTCTTGCTTCTAACAATCTTGCAGGCAGGAACGGATATAAACTGGATAACAATCACGAAATACTTGTGTACGGCCTTGGAAATCTTGCTGCCAGCTTTACCGGATGCTGTCCGGTTAACGGATCCGTTTCGCGTTCGGCGATGGGAAATCAGTACGGAGGCAGTTCGCAGATAATGTCTGTTACTGCGGCTGTTACCATGGCATGCATCCTGCTTTTCGGCACTTCATTTATTCAGTATCTTCCGGTTCCCGTACTTACAGCCATTGTGATAAGCGCACTGCTCGGAGCGGTTGAATTTCATCTTGCCGGTAGTCTGTTTAAACGCGACAAGCATGAGTTCTTTATTTTCTGTGCCGCATTTTTCGGAGTGCTTCTTTTCGGTACGGTTTACGGAGTTGCCATCGGCATTGTACTTTCTTTTGTTACAGTTATCGTAAACACGGCAAATCCGAAGCGTTCGTTTCTCGGTATCATTGAAGGCCACGAAGGTTTCCACAGCCTTGAAAGAAACACCTATGCAGTACCTCTTAAAAATGTTGTTCTCTACCGCTTTTCAGGTAATCTTTACTTTGCGAACATAGATGTTTTCATAAATGACATTGAAAAGGCTGTTACCCGGAACACCAGATGCGTTGTAGTTGACTCCGGTGCGATCTGCAATATTGATATTACCGCTGCAGACAGAATAGTCTCACTCAATAATACTCTTAAGAAAAATGATATTAAGCTTTATTTTGCGTCACATATAGGTACGCTTAACGATCGCTTCCGTAAACTCGGACTCGGCGAACTTGTTGAGGAAGGGCGCTGTCGCATGACCATTGCCGGCGCACTTTCCGACGCTGGATATTCCGCACCGTATGATACGGAAGAAGCACCGGTACAGTCTGTATCCTCACCTGAAGACCGCTTCGGTATCCACGAATACGAATGGGCTTTCGGAACGAATGATAAGAAGAATAAAACAAAGTAAATACCAGAATTCGTCTTCTGAACTTTTGCGTAAAATATGAGGTAAGTTTTTTATGAATAGTACAGTAAAAAGAATAATCGTAGCTGTTCTTGTGGCAGCTTACATAATTAATCCGATCGACCTGCCCGGACCGATAGATGATATCGCAGTGACGGTAATAGGTATGATAGTGGAATACAAACTTAAAAACAAGCAGCTTCCGGAGAATAAAAAAGATGATGAAGATCAGAGTCACTGATATTACAACTGAATAAATACTGAATCGTTTTTTGTTCTTATGGGGAAACAAAGCGGGAACAACCTATATCACCGGTTGTTCCCGCTTGAATTTTTTTATTGTCAGTAACCGAAATAGTAAGTACAGGAGTTATTATTTACTGTTCTTTCTGCGGCGGTCAAAAATGCCGGAGAATTTCATTGCAGCGGCGCCGAGAACGGTCATGAGTAATGCTGCAAACGCAGTAAATAAGTTCTTCTTTGAATTGTTTCCTGTCTGAGGGAGGTTTACTACTTCGTTATTAGATGTAGTACCTATACCGATTTTCGGATTTATTGAGTAAGTATCGAGAATGTTTCCGTTTTCGTCCTTTATCTCGATCTTGTAGTACTTAGCAGTAACAGGGATAACAACAGCTTCAGCTGCCGGTTTTCCTGTTCTGATAGAGTAGTCAACTTTAGCCCATTCAGAGAATTCTTCGAGTGATGCGATATTGAACAGAATGCGGTCTGTCGGATCTGCAATGTCAGTGCCTACTGGTTCACTGCCAGTAACAGCCGGTTCAGTTTCAGAAGCCGCTGTAGTTTCAGCAGCAGTAGTAACTGCCTCTGTAGTTGTTTCTGTAGTAACAGTGGTTTCGGCTGCAGTAGTAACAGCTTCAGTTGTTGTCTCTGTAGAAACAGTAGTTTCCGCAGCAGTAGTAACGGCCTCTGTAGTTGTTTCTGTAGTAACAGTGGTTTCGACAGCAGTAGTAACCGCTTCAGTAGATGTTACTGTAGTAACAGTAGTTTCGGCTGTAGTGGTAACCGGCTCAGTAGATGTTACAGTAGTCTCAGCAGTTGTAGTAACTGGTTCAGTAGTTGTAACTGTAGTCGGTACAGTTTCCACAACAGTTGTTGTTACTGCTTCAGTAGGAGTAGTTTCAGATGCTTCTGTCTCAGTAACAGTTGTAGTTACAGCTTCTGTAGTTGTAACAGCAGGTTCTGTTAATGCAGGTGTTTCAGTAACAAACGGATTACGTACCCAGATATTCATTGAACTGCTCTGGTCTTCAGCAGCCTTTACTTCAACACTTGCTTTTCCTTCTTTTCCGGCAGTTAAAATACCGTCATCGCTTACGCTTACGACTTCAGCATCAGATGAAGTAAACTTCAGATCCTTTTTATTGCTGTTTATCTTGTATGTTTCACCGGTATTAAGAGTGATATTTACAGGTCCGATAATGATCTCATCGTCAAGAGCGTCGAACTTGTATGCCTTTTCATCTGAAAGAGTCTTGATAGAAGACTCAGTTAAACCGTGGATAGTACCGCTGTAATTATCGTCAAATGCCTTTTCTGATACAGTACATTCAGGATTGTAAATGTAGATATCAGCATTGGAGTTTGAGAAAGCTCCCTTATCAACTGAAGTTACTGTTTCAGGAAGTGTGATGTTCTCAGCTGATGAACAGTTATAGAATGCACCTTCTCCTATTGAATCAACCTTTGTACTGCTTAGGTCGATATCAGTAAGTGTTGAAAAACCGGCAAAAGAATAGCTCGGAATTTTTTCACCGCCGGTAACAACGATTTTTGAAACGGAATATTTATTAAATTCCTTATGGTCGTTTTCAACGTGTCCGTGTATAACAAAGAGATCTGAAACTGATGAAAATCCGTCAATCGCGCCTTCAGCATCAGTACAGCTTTTCTGTGTTGCTGCATATGGAATAATGAGTTCTTCAAGACTTGTGCATTCACTCAGCATACCAACACCCATAGATGTTACTGAATCTGGTACAGTAATGGTATGGAGTCCTGTACAGAAGGTGAATGCCTCTCTTTCAATCGTTTCAAGACCATTGTTAAGCTTTATTTCACTAAGTCCTGTGCAGTTCTGGAAAGCACCCTTTTTAACTGCCTTTACTGACTTAGGAAGCTCTATGCTGTTAATACCGGTACAGTTGTAGAATGCATATTCACCGATCTCATTAACTTCAGTTTTGCTGAGATCAATTTCTTTAAGTGTCGGAATTCCGGCAAATGCATAGGCCGGGATCTTGTCTCCGCCGGTAATGGTCAGCTTGGTGAATTTATAGCCATTAAACTGCTTTATATCGTTTTCAGCATGTCCGTGAATGAAAAACAGGTCAGAAACTGAAGTATAGCCATCTATTTTTCCTTCTGTACCAGCTATCTCTTTAGATGTTGCAGCATAAGGAAGGGTAAGAGTTTTAAGTTCAGTGCAGCCCTCAAACATTCCGATGCCTAATGATGTGACATTTTCCGGAATGACTAATTCAGAGATACCTGTATCGTCCTTGAACGCAGATCTGCCAATATTCTGATATGATTCAGGTATTGTGATATCTGTAAGACCTTTACAGTCTTCGAACACATTTGATCCGAGATCTTTGATCTTTTTGTTGTCAGGAAGTGCTTTTACAGCTGAATGTGCATAAGCGTAGTTTCCGACAGATTCGATTTTGTCATTCAGAATAACATTATCGAGAACAGTACAGTTGTAGAAAGCATAATCTCCTATCGAAGCTGCCTGGGATTTGCTTAAGTCGATCTCCTTAAGTGTTGACATGCCTGCAAAAGCGAAAGCAGGAATCTTATCACCACCGGTTATAGTGATTTTTGAAACAGAATAACCTTCAAACTGTTTTGGATCATTTTCACCGTGACCATGAGCAATAAAGAGGTCTGAAACGGAGCTGTATCCGTCAACGGTACCTTCAGTATCAGTACAGCTATTCAGAGTAGCTGCATAAGGAAGCTGGAGCGATTTAATATTAAAGCATTTGCCAAAAATGTTTACGCCCATAGAAGTTACTGTATCAGGTATAGTAAGTGTGCTGAGACCGGTACAGTTGTAGAAAGCTTCAGCTTCAATACTCTCAAGCTTCTTGCTGAGTTCAAAATCCCTGACAGATGAGCAGTTACAGAAAGCAGCCTTTTTAATGGTTGTGACTGTATCAGGCATCAGAATGTTTTCAAGAGAAGTACAGTTAAAAAATGCGTTTTCACCGATAACAAGTGTTTTAGTTCCGCTGAAATCAACTTTTTTCAGTGTCGGCATACCTGCAAAAGCGAAGTCAGGTATTTTAGTTCCGCTGGTTATTGTTATCTCAGCTATGGAGTATCCTTCGAACTGCGCTGGATCATTCTGTAAAGCTCCGTGATCGAAAAACAGATCTGATACAGAACTGTATCCGTCGATGGTTCCGTTTGGTTCGGCACTCTCTTTTAATGTTGCAGCAAAAGGAAGTGTAAGAGTTTTTAATTCTTTACATCCATTGAATATTGCAATACCCATCGATGTAATATTTTCTGGAATAACTAATTCAGTAATACCTGTACAGTCCTTGAATGCATATCTTCCTATGCTTTCATATGATTCAGGGATAGTGATATCAGAAAGATTTTTACATCCTTCAAAGGTGCCGCTGCCGATAGTTTTGATCTTGCCGTTATCCGGGAGAGCTTTTATAAGCGTAAGTGAATAAGCGTTGTTTCCGACAGATTCTATACTGTCATTGATTTTAACATCTGAAAGACTGATGCAATGATAGAAGGCATAGCTGCCGATCGATGATGCCTTAGTATTGCTTAAATCGATCTCTTTTACAGAAGATATATTTGCAAAAGCATAATCCGGTATTATTTTACCGCCTGTAATAATTATTTTTGAAAGTGAATAATCATCAAAGAGACCTTCAGCGTTTTCTGCTCTTCCGTGATCAACAAAGATATCCGAAACAGAACTGTATCCGTCAACCGGTTCTTCTCCGTCAGCATAGATTTTTTTAGTTGCAGCATAAGGAAGTGTAAGAGTTTTAAGTTCAGTACATTCGGAAAGCATGTTTATTCCCATAGCTGTAACTGACTCAGGAACTGTGAAAGATGTTAAAGCTTTACACCGTCCGAAAGCATATTTTCCGATATTTTCAAGAGTGCTGTTAAGCATTACTTCTTTAATTGCTGCACATTCGTAAAAAGCACCTTCGCCTATAGATGTTACAGAATCAGGTATCTGGATCACGCCGGCTTCAGCCTTTGTTATATCATCACATGAAGAACAGGAAAGTTTATCTAACCTGTAGAAAACATGCGCACCGATGGTTGTGATCTTTTTTCCGTTGGTTGCATCTTCATTTTCAAATAATATCTGAGTTACTGAAGAAATATTTTTGAACGGACTGCCGCCAAAATCATTCATGTCACCGTATCCGTGAATGCGGAGAAGTCCGTTGCTGTAAATGTAGCCGGTGATGTTGTCGCCAAGTGCTACAGTTTCAATAATATCTTCATCAGCCGGTACAGCAGCAACAAGTGCTGTTGGTGTCTCAGTAACAGCTTTTGCGTCACTGCCGGTTTCTGATCCGGTAGTTAGAACAGGTGTCTCAGAGACTTTGGCATTTGCAGCTTCATCGGCTGTTTTCTGAACATCAGTCTGATCATAAAGGCTCAGTTCATCAGTAAAATCACTGCCTTCGATCTTTTCGTTTTCGACAGTACCTGTTTTTTCTGCAGAATACTGAGTTGCCAGAACACCTGTGTCCGGTGTTAAAGCAGCTGCACAAATAAGGGTACTCATTACCCCGGCAATAATTTTTTTATGCATTTCTTACACTCCTTTAGATAAAGTGGAACTATTTATCGTACATAATTTTTT
>CADAPI010000171.1:11459-12966 GCA_902789705.1 uncultured Ruminococcus sp. | reverse complement strand
TCATATACCCCTGAAAAGAAAACAGCAGGACTCGACGATGTTGCAGCTCCTGTTCTTGCAGATACTTTCACACCAGGCGCAGCACCACAGTATGGCGCTCCTCAGAACGCACAGGCCGCTGCCCCGAACTTCCAGCAGTACGGTGCCCAGAATCCTCAGGCTGCAGCTCCGCAGTTCCAGCAGTATGGTGCCCAAGCTCCTCAGGCCGCAGCTCCACAGTTCCAGCAGTATGGTGCTCAGAATCCTCAGACCGCAGCTCCGCAGTTCCAGCAGTACGGTGCTCAGAACTCTCAGGCTGTAAGCCAGCCGTTTGGACAGTACGGTGCTCAGAATCCTCAGGCAACAAGTCAGCCGTTCCTGCAGTACGGCGCTCAGAACCCTCAGGCTGCGAGCCAGCCGTTTGGACAGTATGGTGCTCAGAATCCTCAGGCTGCAAGTCAGCCTTTCCAGCAGTATGGTGCTCAGAATGCACAGGCTGTAAGTCAGCCTTTCCAGCAGTACGGCGGTGCAGGGCAGACAAGCAGAAATCTGGATGATGTTCAGAAACCTGTACTTACAAGCAGAAATCTGGATGATGTTCAGAAACCTGTACTTGCAGATGAACCTCAGACCGAACAGCGTTACGTTCCTAAATTCGTTGACCCTGATCTTGAAAACGCTAAAAAGACTGCAGTTGACAGAGCAATAAAGAGTTCTCTCAACTCGGTTCCTGAAAGCTTTGACAAAGAAAAAAGCCGTGAAGTCTACCGCGAATTCATGCGTGAAAAGGAAGCAGATCTTGCAAGAAAAGGCGGCATGCTGGTTATTGTTATCATGGTCATCGGCATGATATCCGGACTCCTTACACTTCTCTACTCCTTCATGGCACTTAAGGATGAAACTCCGGCATTCCTTGAAACATGCAATATGTGCACAACGATCCTCGGAATCATCTTCCTCGGCGGTGCGGGCGCAATGCTTGTGAAGTCAAACACAACAAGAAAAATAGCTTCAAATATATTTACATTCGGTACAGTTCTTCACGTAATTCCGGGACTGTTCGTAATGTTTGCAAAGGTACAGGGTATGGCAAAAATAATGTACCTTGCAGTTCTCGTGATAAACATAGTTATCTGTTTCTCATACGGTTCAAGTGAAGCCATAAAGAAGCACTACAACGGTCACGACGACGAAGCTTACTATTGATTTTTAAATTAACGAAAAGCAGCAGAACAGGCACACGTAAAGACGTGCCGGTTCTGCTGTTTTTGTTTTATGATAAGAAAAAGCGGATATTCTGCTTAAAGCAGGTTATCCGCTTACCTGTTTTGTTTGCAATTAACTGAGACACAGTCCGAGAACAGTAAAACCTGTATGGACTGATCCGTCTGCAATTTCGATCTCGATGTAGTGTGTCTGGAGAAGATCTGACACAAGTATCTCCTTATAATCGGCATAGTCGCCCCATCCACCGGTAAAATCGCCGTCGATCGTACAGCACGGCTTTCCGTCCAGTCTTACAGAGTAC
>CADAPI010000171.1:0-11436 GCA_902789705.1 uncultured Ruminococcus sp. | reverse complement strand
AAGCAGATCCTTCCCTCCTGGGTCGTTGTCCAGCTGTGCGGGAACTGCGGACTTATGTCCGAAGGCCAGAAACCGGTGCACAGAACAGGATTTATGTCACGGTTGTCGAGAAAACGTGCGTTGTCGTACTTATCCTCGGACTCGATTATCTCGTAGTATTCCGCTTCGCTTGAAAACGTCTCCGAGAACACCTTGTCCATGTAGGAGTTTATAAGCTCCGCCACAAGTGCATGCCCTGCGGAGGAAGGGTGTATGTCATCCGGTGAGATGTTCTCCCACTTAAGCTTTCCTGCCTGTATCTCCGGACCGATGGCATCGGCGTAGCTGATCATAGGCAGGTCATAGAGCCAGCCTGTTTCAGAGTGAAACTTCTGGAATGTGCTTCCCGTCTGATCCACCATGAACAGAAGAATTACCGCCGGTTCCGAATCGTGATTCAGTATCTTCTTGACAAGACACCTGTACGATTCCGGATTAATTATCTCATCAGTATCATTTACCGAAAACTCAACGATCACAATATCAGGATCGTGAGCTAGAAGATCGCGTCCGGCACGATGGACACCGATGTAGGAATCTGTCGCACCTATACCGCAGTTTACATAGTTTACAACTGTCCACGGAAACTTATCTCTCCACCAGTCACAGGTAAGCTCCGCATAGGACTCCTTCCGCGAATCTGCAAGACAGCCATGAGTAATTGAGCCGCCTATGACAGAGAAAGTTATCTTTTCTCCACGGGCGGCTCTCTTTATAACAGAGTAAAGACGGCTCTTATTGCCTTCGCTAAGAACGGACCTTTGTTTCATGGGCTCAGTTGCGATTATTCCGTTACTCTCCATCATCGGTCTTTAACTCGATATTTTTTTCAAGCCACGACTTGCGGTACTTGTAAGGTGTTGTAGATTCAATCGCCTTGAACTGCTTGTTGAAGTAGCATGTGTCGTAGAATCCGCAGGCAGCTGAAATCTCCTCGAGTGTCTTGTCAGAGTACTTAAGCAGCCATTTGGCATTTCCTATACGCTTCTGCATTATGTACTTGGCAATCGTGATACCGTACGCTTTCTTGAATTCCTTGGTTAAATGGAACTTGCTTATATTGAACTTTTCACATATAGTTTCAAGATAAATATCGGTAGTGTAGTTTCTGTTTATGTATCTTCTTATCTCAGCAAGCTTTCTTACTATCTGTGAAGTGTAGATCGTGTCGTTCTTCTTGAAGGTCATCATAAGAGTAAGAAGATCAACGATGAGCTTTGAAGAACGCACCTCGGTGGAGGAATCATGTCTGGTATTGATCTCGATGAGCTGACGCATAAGGTCTTCAAACGGATCGATAATATCAGGATGAATAACGTTTATATAGGCATTTGCAAAGTATTCGTAATATCCGCGGGCAGTCGGTCCGTTGAAGTGCAGCCACAGAAGTTTCCATGGTTCACTCAGACTGCTCTTGTATGAATGCGGCTTAAGGCAGTCGATGAGAAAACAGCAGCCCTTTGTAAGTGTGTAGGATCTGTTGTTGTAAATGAGCTCACCCTTGCCGTCAAGAATTATCACGAACAGGAAGGAATCGAGATTATCACGGATCGTGTTATAAGGCTTGATAACATCAAGATAACCGATCTCCTGAACATAGAAAAATGTTTCCTTTACCGAAGCACTTACAGTGCTCATTATACGGTATGAATCCTTGGTGTAGTTGCTTTTGAAACTGTCAAATAAACTATCCACTTTATGCTCACTTCCTTATTTATTTAATCGCAGATCCGGCTTCACCGGATCTGCAGGGAGCAGGGAAAGCGCGGCTTCGTCCCGCCCCTGCGCTGATTCATTCATAATCAGCGCTCTACGTTATTTCTTTGTCTTTATCTTCATGGAAATATCAAAGCACTTAACTGAATGTGTCAGGGCTCCGAGCGAAATGATATTTACACCTGTCAGAGCAACGTCTCTGATATTTGCCTCGGTAACATTTCCTGATGCTTCAAGGAGCGCTCTGCCGGCTGTTATCTCAACTGCCTTCTTCATGTCATCGCAGCTCATGTTGTCGAGCATGATAACTTCGCATCCGCAGTCGAGTGCTTCCTTCAGTTCATCGAGATTTCTTACCTCGACCTCGATCTTGACCATGTGGCCTATCTTTTCGCGGAGAGCCTTTACAGCCGGTGTGATACCGCCGTATGCGTCAAGATGATTATCCTTGAGCATTGCCCCGTCGGAAAGATTGTAGCGGTGATTCTTTCCCCCGCCTACCGTAACAGCATATTTCTGAAGTGCACGGAGTCCCGGAAGAGTTTTTCTTGTGTCAGTTACCATTGCGTTTGTGCCCTTTACAAGCTCAGCACATCTGTTTGTTGCAGTTGCAATGCCTGACATATGCTGAAGAATGTTAAGAGCTGTTCTTTCACCCTTGAGGAGTGTTCTTGTCGAACCTGTCATTTCAGCAATGATATCGCCCTTCTTAACATGTTCGCCGTCTTTTATTTTTACGGTAAAGTCAACGTCTGCTCCTGCAAGATCAAATACGCGCTTTGCAATTTCGATGCCGCAGAGAACACCGTCATCCTTGGCAACATAGTAGGCTTCGCTTCTGTGTGAATCATCGAGAAGATTGTCAGTTGTGACATCCATGTAGTTTATATCTTCAAGAAGCGCGGTCTTAATTATATCGTCAATGTACAGCTGAGAAAGCTTCATAGATAAGTTCCTTTCCTTTGTCAGATAATTTCCCTGAGAATGAGATAAGCGATGGTAACGAGAGAATTTGCCTCAACATAGTCTCTGTTTACGCAGAAGTCTTCCGAGTGGATGAGATTTCTGAGTTCCTTGACTCTTTCAAATCCGCGGACAGCAGCTTCCTTGTCCGGAATGACAAAGGCGCTTTCCTGCATGATCTTTCTTACTTCGGTTCTGATTCCCTTAGGGATAACCGGCTTGTCTTCGTGTGTATCAAACTTATGCTCTGCAAACTCCTTCGGAACGCTTTCAGCATTTGCAGCTATGTGCTGTGCCGCATGTCTTGAGAACACAAGAGCTTCAAGCAGTGAGTTGCTTGCAAGTCTGTTGTTGCCGTGAACACCTGTGTGTGAGCACTCGCCTGCAGCGTAAAGGCCTCTGATCTTGGTCTGAGCGTTCTTGTCAACGTTTATACCGCCCATGAGGTAGTGCTGGCACGGGAATATCGGGATCCAGTCCTTTGTAAGATCGAATCCCTGGTCAAGAAGGTTCTTGTAGATCATCGGGAAACGGTTTTTAAGGAACTCAGGATCCTTGTGTGTTATATCGAGATAGAACTCAGTTGAGTTCTGTTTTCTGCTTTCATGAATAATGGAGTGTGAAACAACATCACGCGGAGCAAGTTCAAGTCTGTCATCGTAATTGTGCATGAATCTCTCGCCGTGATAGTTGCGGAGGTAAGCACCCTCGCCTCGTACCGCTTCGGAAATGAGGAAGCATTCTCTGGTCTGTCTGTTGTTGAATGCAGTCGGATGGAACTGAACATAGCTTAAGTTCTTTATGTCCGCACCCATGTCATAAGCCATTGAGATACCGTCACCTGTAGCGATAGCAGAGTTTGTGGTGAATTCATAGACACGTCCTATGCCGCCTGTAGCCATGATAAGAAAATGGCTGTTTGCAGCAGTGTAGCCGTCTTCGTTAAGAAGATTTACTGAAAAACCAGTATCAGTCTTTACTGCTTCACACATAAGTGTGTTTTCGAGTATTGTAACATTAGGAAGTGACTTTGCCTTGATTATGAGCTTGTCAACGATCTCGGCACCGGTCGCATCCTTGTGATGGAATATTCTGTGTCTGCAGTGACCGCCTTCGAGTGTGCGGTGGTAAGTTCCGTCAGGATTTTTATCGAATTCAACACCGAACTTAATGATGTTTTCTATGTCGTATGCTGCTTCGCTTACGAGAATGTGCAGTGTTTCACTGTTGTTTTTAAAGCCTCCGGCAATAAGTGTATCGTTCTGATGCAATTGGATATTGTCATTAGGAGAATTGTAAACGCCGGCGATACCGCCCTGCGCAAGCGCTGAATTGCAGAGCTTCAGCTCCCTTTTGGAAATAACAAGTACTTTAAGGTTTTCAGGGAGATTGATAGCAGCGTAAAGTCCGGCTGCCCCGCTTCCTGCAATAATTACATCATAATTATTCATATTTTCTTCTCCAGAATGCCTGTACCTGAGTGTGTCAGGTAAGGTCGGTTTTTAAAATTGTACATTTTTATTATACCACAGGCAATGCTTAAATTCAATAAAAATCTGTAATTTAAGCGTAAATTAAATACTACATTATATAACCTAAATGACAAAAACGGGACGGCTTTTATATTAAATAATATCCATTTGAATGAAAATAAATTTTTAACTATGAATTAATTTGACAATAACTGTGTTATGAGATAGAATTATTCTGTAGAGATTTTACCCGAAAACAAAAATACAATTATTATAAAGGAACACTGATCAAACCGTAAATACAGAGCTTCGCCGCATGCCCCGCTCTGATTTACAAACAAATCAGCGTTTCCTTAATGCAACACGGAAAACTAAAGATTATAAAGGATGAGTGTAAATTGACTGGAACCAGAAAAATCACAGCAGCCCTTCTTTCACTCTGCCTGGTCTTCTCTTCATTCTCTCTTACCGGCTGCGCCCAGTCTGAAGAGAACACTTCCCTTCCGGACACACGGTCTTCTGACAGCGGCGACGCTGACACAGAAGAAAGCGAAGAGGAAGATGATGAAGAAGAGTCATCTTCAGAAGCCGACGAAGAAAACGACTCCGATGAAGATGAGGAAGACAAGGAAAAAGACAAGTCAAAGGATAAAGCCGGGGACAAAAACTCCGGTGAGAACGCTGATACCAAAAAGATCGCCTTTACTTTGAAGAACGGTAACAGCTGGCCGGAAGGAAACATTAACATCTACCAGCTTGACGGTACTGTAACTAACAACCAGTCCGATACGATAAGCGACTGGAAGGTAACAGTGCCTGTAAACAAGGACATCGACGTCAAGAATTCATGGGGACTTACATGGGAACTTGACGGAAGCACACTTATTATCAAGCCGGACAACAACACCGGCAACATTCTTCCGAACGGAAGCATCAACTTCGGCATCCAGATCGCATCGCCGGAGGACATAAGTGCAAAGGAAGCAGTATTCACTGCCAGAAACACATCTGCTTCAAACGGTGCTCAGAACGGACAGAACAACAACAATAACTGGAATCAGAATAATAATGGAAACCAGAACAGCAATCAGAACGGCGGACAGACTTCATCTCCGAACGCTAAGGAAGTTCCTGCTCCTTCAACAGACGACTGGCTCTCTGTTGAAAAGAACAAGATCGTTGACAAGAACGGCAAGGAAGTATGGCTCACCGGATGCAAACATTTTCGACGGACTCTGGAACGCTGATCTGAACACATCTGTAAACGCCATTGCAGATCACGGATTCAACCTTATCAGAATTCCTATCTCAACTGAACTCGTAAATCAGTGGGAGGACGGCACCTATCCGCAGGCAAACTTCAATCAGGCTACAAACTCCTATCTCGTAGGAATGAACAGCCTTGAGATATTCAACTACGTTATCGGTCAGTGCCGTGCCAACGGTATGAAGATCATGATCGATTTCCACTGTGCTACGACCAATGCCGCAGGGCATAACTATCCGTTATGGTGCGACGACAAGATATCTGAAAAGGACTACATAAGAGCTCTTGAATGGATCGCTTCCACTTATAAGGATGACGATACTATCATCGCCATCGACCTTGAAAACGAACCTCACGGAAAGCCGGATGAAAATCCGCGCGCAAAGTGGGATGATTCCAAGGATTCTGACAACTGGAAGTACATTGCTGAAAAGGCCGGTCTTGCAGTTCTTAACAAAAACCCTAACCTGCTCGTTATGGTCGAAGGTATCGAGTGCTATCCGATTGATACAAAGAAGAACGGTAACTACAAATCCACCGACAAGAAGGACTACTACTTCAACTGGTGGGGCGGAAATCTCCGCGGCGTAGCAGACCATCCGGTAGACCTCGGCAAATACAATAACAAGCTTGTTTACTCACCACACGACTACGGCCCGACAGTTTACGAACAGCCGTGGTTCGAAGGCAGCTACACATTCGACTCGCTCATGGATGACTGCTGGCGCGACAACTGGTTCTACATCTACGAACAGAAAAAAGCTCCGCTTCTCATCGGCGAATGGGGCGGCTTCATGAAAGAACCAAACCTCACATGGATGACCTACTGCAGAAAGCTCATCAAGGAAAACAAGCTCCACCACACATTCTGGTGCTTCAACGCAAACTCCGGTGACACCGGCGGTCTTGTTCTCGATGACTTCACAACATGGGACAACGACAAGTACGAATTCGTGAAGGAAGTTCTCTGGCAGACAAACGACGGCAAATTCATCGGCCTCGACCACCAGATCCCGCTCGGCGAAAACGGAATTTCACTTTCCGATTATCACTGATAATTAAAAACATATACAAAAATGCTTCGCATCACAAAGATGCGAAGCATTTCTTTTTGTCAGTATTTCAGTTTGTGCAAATTTTGCACAAACTGAAATCCACGATAAAGTGTAGTTATTATACACAGATTGAGTTAGTGCCAAAATGGCACATACTTATTCCTGTACGAAAGTCCCCGCCGTATTATTCACTGTCACTTGAAAGACTTACTATAACTTCCGGAACGAGGTTTGCAGGAAGCTGTTCGTATCTTACGAATTCGAATGTGAAGTCGCCGAGACCTCTTGTTGTCTGTCTGAGGTATGTTGCGAAGTCGTGCATTTCTCTTACCGGTACATCAGCGAGGATCTCTGTCATGCCTTCCTCTTCAGCCGGGTTCATGCCGAGCATACGTCCGCGGCGCTTGTTGAGTTCACCCATTACGTCGCCTGTCTTGTCGTCTGACACGCGTACTGAGAGGCTTCCGATTGGTTCAAGAAGAACAGGGTCAGCCTGCTTGAGACCTTCCTTATATGCAATGGAAGCAGCTGTCTTGAACGCCATTTCAGATGAGTCGACCGGATGGTATGAACCGTCAACGAGAATAGCCTTAAGACCAACTACAGGGCAGCCTGCGAGAACGCCCTTCTTCATGCTTTCCTGAATTCCCTTTTCAACTGCCGGGAAGTAGTTCTTCGGAACCGCACCGCCGAATACCTTTTCCTCGAATACGAGTTCGTCACCGACTGTAGGTTCGAATTCCATCCAGACGTGTCCATACTGGCCGTGACCGCCGCTCTGCTTCTTGTGCTTGCCTTCGACCTTTACCTTCTTTCTGATGGTCTCCTTGTAAGGGATCTTCGGAACTGTAAGCACAACGTCTGCGCCGAACTTTTCCTTGAGCTTGGAAGCTGCTATTTCAAGATGCTGGTCACCGAGACCGCTTAATATCTGTTCTGTTGTTGAAGGATCCTGTTCGTACTTGAGTGTAGGATCTTCTTCAAGAAGCTTTGCAATACCTGCTGAGATCTTGCTCTCATCGCCCTGTGCCTTAGCCTTTACAGCCATTGAATAGCACGGAGCAGGATACTGTACTGCATCGAACTTAACTGTTCTTGCCGGGTCGCAGAGAGTGTCTGAAGTGCATATATCTGTCTTGACAGCCACAACAAGATCACCGGCATTGGCAGCATCAACTTCCTCCTGCTTCTTGCCGACCATGTTGTAAAGCTTGCCTATCTTGACATTCTGGCCGCTTGTTGAGTCAAAAACAGTATCGCCTGGCTTAAGCACACCGGCGTACACCTTGATGTATGACATCTTTCCTACGAAAGGATCGACTGTTGTTCTGAATACGAATGCTGCAAGCGGATCTGAAACAGAGCAGTTTATCTCGACAGGATCGCCGTTCTTGTCTTCAGCCACCGGCTTTGCAACTTCAAGCGGTGAAGGAAGAAGAAGTGATATTTCCTTAAGGAGCATGTCGATACCTGCAAGTGATTCAGCAGATGTAGCGATGACCGGTGTGATCATACCGGCATTAACACCCTTGTGGATACCGTCGATAAGTTCCTTCTGTGTAAAGGCAGTACCTTCGAAGAACTTCTCCATGAGTTCGTCATCTGTTTCGGCAACGGCTTCACTGATAGCCTGGATAAGACCGTCAAGTCTGTAGTCCATCTTGTCTGCGATATCGCCTTCAGGCATATCTGTTTCAACAGCTTCGCCCTTGTCGTTGTATTTATAAGCCTTCATCTCAATAAGATTGATGTAGCTTGAAATGCTTCCGTCTCTGATAACAGGTACAACTACCGGGCACACTGTAGGACCGAAAGCTGTCTTGAGATCTGTGAGAGTGTTGTAGAAGTTTGCATTTGGATCGTCAAGCTTTGTTACAACGAATACTCTTGACTTGCCGAGTTTTTCAGCAAATTTATACGCTTTCTTTGTACCAACCTTGACACCTGACTTGCCTGATACAGTGATCATTACAGTACCGGCTGCAGTAATGCCTTCACGCATGCCGCCTTCGAAATCGAAAAGGCCTGGAGTGTCGATAAGATTTACCTTAATGCCTTCTGTCATGAAGTTGGCTATTGATGTATTTATTGAAACTTTTCTCTTTATTTCTTCCGGATCAAAGTCACAAACAGTGTTTCCTTCTTCTGTCTTTCCAAGACGTTCTGTAACCCCTGCCCTGAAAAGTAATGCTTCTGCAAGTGATGTCTTACCTGAACCGTTGTGTCCGGCAAGAGCGATGTTTTTAATTGTTTCTGCATTGTTAGTCATAATCACATTTCCCCTTTATGTAGATTTGTACAAAATATTATGTTAGTTATTATATCACTTTTGTTTTTTTAACACAATACATTATTAAAAATTTCATTCCAATAGATAAAATAATAATAATGTGTTTGTGTAGAACGCACAAAAAGCGGACCCGTCATGAGTCCGCTTTTGTAATTATAGTTTGTATAGTTATCAGTCTTCGTTAAGTCCGCAGCACTTCTTGTACTTCTTGCCGCTTCCGCAAGGACAGAGTTCATTGTCTCTGATCTTGCTTGACTTAGCAGCACCTGAGAAGCTTCCGTCTCCGCCGCCTGCATTAGGAGCATCCGGCTTGTTTACCTGAACACGTTCAGGAGCCTGGTTGTTTGCAAGTCTTACTGTGAGGAGCATACGTACTGTGTCTTCACGGATACTCTCAACCATTGCGTCGAACATCTCAAAGCCTTCGTATCTGTATTCAACAACAGGGTTCTTCTGACCGTAAGCTCTGAGTGAGATACCCTTCTTGAGCTCGTCCATGTCGTCGATGTGTGCTGTCCACTTTGAGTCAACAACTCTGAGAAGGATAACTCTTTCGAGCTCTCTGATAGTTTCCTCGCCGTACTGAGCTTCCTTGTCGGCATAGATCTTTGTAGCTCTTTCTGTGAGCATATTTGCGATATCTTCCTTTGAAGTATCGTCAAGCTTCTTGTCATCTTCTTCAAGATCCTTGAAGTCATCTTCATTTGTGATCCATTCAAGGAAGTATTCCCTGAGACCTACAAGGTTCCAGTTTTCCTTGTCCTCGCCGTCATCAAGAAGATATCTGTCAACTGTTGTTTCAACAAGATCCTTGATCATCTTGAGAATGCTTTCGTGGAGGTCGTCGCCGTTAAGAACCTTTGCACGCTGATCGTAGATGATCTCACGCTGCTTGTTCATTACGTCGTCGTAGTTGAGGACGTTCTTTCTGATGCTGAAGTTACGTCCTTCTACCTTCTTCTGTGAAGACTCGATCATCTTTGTGAGGAACTTGCTTTCGATCGGCATTGTTTCCTCAACGTTGAGTGTCTTCATAAGGTTTTCTATTCTGTCAGCTGCGAAGATTCTCATGAGGTCGTCTTCGAGTGAGAGGAAGAAACGGCTTTCACCCTCGTCGCCCTGACGTCCTGAACGTCCGCGGAGCTGGTTGTCGATACGTCTTGATTCATGACGTTCAGTACCTATGATGAAAAGGCCGCCTGCATTACGTACTTCAACTGCCTTTTCCTTTACCTCGGCACTGAACTTGTCGTACAGTTCCCTGTAGACCTTTCTTGCCTCGATAATAGCTTCATCATCAGTTTCAGCATAACCTACTGCTTCGTTGATGATATCTTCCTCGTATCCCTTCTTGCGCATTTCTGCCTTAGCCTGGAATTCAGCGTTACCGCCGAGGATGATGTCAGTGCCTCGTCCGGCCATGTTGGTAGCGATAGTAACCGCACCGAGCTTACCGGCCTGAGCAACGATCTCAGCTTCCTTTTCATGCTGCTTTGCGTTGAGGACGCTGTGCTTGATGCCCTTCTTCTTGAGGAGAGCAGAGAGCTTTTCTGACTTGTCGATAGATACTGTACCGACGAGTACCGGCTGTCCCTTTGCATGGCATTCAGCGATCTGGTTGATAACAGCTTCGAATTTTCCGCGTTCTGTTCTGTAAACCTGGTCTGAATGGTCTATTCTCTGTACAGGTCTGTTTGTAGGTACCTGGATAACGTCGAGTTTGTAAATTTCCTTGAATTCGTCTTCTTCAGTCATAGCAGTACCAGTCATACCTGAAAGCTTTGCGTAGAGTCTGAAGTAGTTCTGGAATGTGATCGTAGCAAGTGTCTTTGATTCGTGAGCTACCTTTACACCTTCCTTGGCTTCGATAGCCTGGTGGAGACCGTCGTTGAAACGACGACCCATCATAAGACGGCCTGTGAATTCATCAACGATGATTACTTCGCCGTCCTTGACAACGTAGTCGATATCTCTCTTCATAACACCGTTAGCCTTGAGAGCCTGGTTGATGTGATGAAGAAGGGTCATGTTGTCAGGATCCATGAGGTTTTCAACGTTGAAGTGCTTTTCAGCCTTCTTTACACCTGTTCTTGTTATAGTAGCGGACTTTGCCTTTTCATCAATGATGTAGTCGTAGTCCTTGTTGAGTTCATCCTGGTCTTCCTTGTCGTCCATTTCAACGACTGTTACAGGAACGAGAGTCTTGGCAAACTTGTCAACTATGCCGTAGAGTTCTGTTGACTTTTCGCCTCGGCCTGAAATAATAAGAGGTGTTCTTGCTTCGTCGATGAGGATGGAGTCAACTTCGTCGACGATAGCGAAGTTAGGTTCTCTCTGAACCATGTCCTTCTTGTAGATTACCATGTTGTCACGGAGGTAGTCAAATCCGAGTTCGTTGTTTGTGGCATATGTGATGTCACAGTTGTAGGCAGCTCTTCTCTGACCGTTGTTGAGTCCGTGGAGGATAACACCGATAGTAAGACCGAGATAACGGTAAACCTTACCCATTTCCTCAGACTGGAACTTAGCGAGGTAGTCGTTTACTGTTACTACGTGAACGCCCTTGCCAGAAAGTGCGTTTAAGTAAGCTGCGAGGCAGGCAACGAGAGTTTTACCTTCACCTGTCTTCATTTC
>CADAPI010000170.1 GCA_902789705.1 uncultured Ruminococcus sp. | reverse complement strand
TTTGCCGGAAGAGTTGCAGGAAAATAATTCAGAATTAAACACGATCTTAACCTGCAGGCCGCCTTTCAGGTTATATTCCGTAATGAGCCGGTCAGCAACTGTTTCAGCTGATTCTCCGTTTACATTGAATCGTCCGCTCATACCGATAGATTTGTATTTGGCCCCATAACACGTGATATCTTTTTTTATCTCTCTTATAATCTCTTTTTTATGGCTCTGCTTATACTCCTCATCTTCATAAAACTCATCGTTTTCATCAGTATAAATAACTCGCTCGAAAATATTCTCCGGTGAATCGTAAAGTTCTATTCTGAGAAAATCCGGAGACTGAATATATCTTTTTATCCCGGTAATATAATAAACCGGTGTAACAGCGAGTACAAGATCATCATTATGAGCAATGATGTTTCTAAGCACTTCCCCGCGTTTCATATCTCTGTCATACAGCCAGCCAGTATTGACAAAGTTGTCAATAGTAGTATTGAAATACTTCTTAACTTCATCATCAAGATCAAAATACTTATACCCTAACTTTTTCGCGAGTATTTCCCCGACAGTAGATTTTCCGACACATGATACACCAAACAACAATATTTTCATAAATGGTCCTTTTCTAAAATCAAATAAAACTTCTGTAATAATCTATTCCCTTTGATATTCTCATTTTTTATACACCAAGTTTTCTTCTTTACTTTAATGATCCACCCTTAGAATATAGACAGTAAGACGCCTTCATTACACTTTCAGCTTACAGCTTTCAAGGTACTAAATATACTCTTCACATAAATTAAAATTTCATATGGACTGAAAAGCAAAGTGTTACCTGATAAATATTTTGCTATTGTTTTTTCGATTACTATGTAATTATCTGAAATTCCATAATAAGCAAGCATTTTTTTCACTTCATTTTGTGTAAACCCAAAATACTGACTGTAAGATATATTCATATCTGAGTAACAACGAATATTAAAATCTCCGGAGAAAAAATCCTGGCATCCGGTGATCACAGCAAATTTCAGATATTCATTCGTTTTGAGTGAAGATCCCATAAGGCCGCGTATCACATCAAGCATCTGCCTGTAGTACTCAGGATCTTTTGAAGCATGTGCCTTTGCAAGCGGAACATCGTATTCATCAATAAGAAGAATAACTGGTTTTCCGTAAACAGCGTGCAGCATTCGGGTGAACAGTTTCAGTGATTCCTTTATTTCCTGATATTTTTTCTTTTCATCCTTTCCCCAGTCTTTTGACTTAAGGCGATGAAATATCTCAGAATCTGAAGGATCTGTCTTTTCATCATGTTCAAGAAAATCAAATTTTTTGCAAAGGTCTGAAATCACACCCACAAGCATTTCGAAAGCATTTTCAAAATCCAGTGCATCAACACTTTTCAGTGACACAAACAAAACGGGATGCTGATTCATCCATTTCCTGCAGAATTCAGGATGATTCTCTGAAATATTAAGCCCTTTAAAAACACTTTCGCTGTCTCTGCGAATATCGAAAAAGCTTTCTATTGTACTCATCATCAGAGTTTTTCCGAATCTTCGCGGACGGGTGAAAAGAGTGACCTTATTACTTGTCTTTGAGACAAGATCATAAATAAGCTCTGTTTTATCTACATAATAGCCGTTATCATGAATGATTTCTTCGAAAAACTCATTACCTACAACAACAAGCTTATTCATTTATCGGCTCCTCCTTTCACGGCAAAAAAATCTGTATTTCCTATAGAATAATATTATCATAATTCAGTCTTTTTTTCAAGCAGTCACGGTATTGTTTATCTGTTCTCATCAAGCTGCGGAATTCTGTCAAAGAATTCCGCAAAGAATAAAAAAAACAGTGAACATTAAAATAAATATAATGTTCACTGTACTTGATGTTTCTTTAAAAATTACTCGATAATAGCGTCCTTTTCGCCCTTTGAAATAACGATCGTACCCTGTTCCTCGAGTTTTCTGATAACTGCAATGATCCTCTGCTGAGCTTCTTCAACGTCACTCATACGGATATTATGCAGGTACTGCATATCTGTCTTGATAGTTTCCTGCTGACGCTGCGACATGTTTCCGAAAATAGCATCGGAGATCTCCTGCGAAGCAGTCTTGAGTGCAATTGTAAGGTCCTTGGTGTCGCATTCTCTGATGAACGCCTGGATCTCCATGTTGTCGAGACGCGTGATGTCTTCGAAAACGAACATTCTCTTTCTGATCTCCTCGACAAGTTCCGGAGTAGTTCCGCTGATCTCGTCGAAAATGTATTTTTCCGTCTTCATATCGACGTTGTTCATTACTTCGGCAAGATACTTGATACCGCCGACTTCCGCCATATCCACAGAAGCCATTGAGCCGAGCTTCTTGAGCATGATGTTTTCAACAACCTTGATGACTTCCGGTGAAGTACGGTCAAGATTAGCAATACGCTGGAAAACGCTGACCTGAAGGTTAGGAGGCAGTTCAGCAAGTATCTTGGACGCCACCTCAGGAGCGGTATACGAGAGAACAAGAGCGATCGTCTGCGGATGCTCGTTCTGTATCATCATGAGTATTGTCTTGTAGTCAACTTTCTTGAGAAATTCAAAAGCGACCTGACGACCGTTTTTGTTGATTCTCTCCATAACTTCCCCGGCTCTTTCCTTACCGAACGCCTTGAGAAGAACGTCTTTGGCATAGGACTCACCGCCTTCGGCGATAACCTTCTGCTGAACACACTGTTCATAGAATTCATTCATTATCTCCTGTGACTGCTGAGGAGTAATGGAATCCATTTTTGATATCTGAATAGACAGCTCTTCTATTTCATCATCGCGCAAATATTTGAATATTTCCGAAGAAACATCTGCCCCGAGTGCGATGATGATCGAAGCTGCCTTAGTAATCGAATCCATTTTGGCTTTCAATCTTGTTTCACTTCCCTCGAATAATCATAATAAAAGTCATATATATTATTTTAACATTAACTAAAATAAAATTCAATAGCAGATGTAATATTTATTCGGTTTTTACGAGAAAAGCGTTGTCAGGAGCTACTCTGCTTCCTCTTATATTAAGGAGCCAGTCAGCTATTTTGTTTATGCCGGTCTGGAATTTTTCATTTGCCTTTATTTCTTCCGAGAAAAGAGCGTCGTGAACTGCTGTACAGTAAACTGTTCCTTCGCTTACGGTATCAACTTCAGCCCATACATACTCGACATCATTTCCTGATCCTTCAGCGGCATCCAGTTTTACCTTTACTATGCCCTTTGCACCCGGTACAGCAAAGCCCTTGATGAAATGAGGAATAGTCTCCTGTGCAAGTACAGTGATTCTTTCTGACTCTTCCGGAGAGTATTCAATAACAGCCTTTTCAAGTGAAAACGGAGTCACATCACTTGCTCTTACCAGTTTCTTTTCGCCGCCGTCATTAGGTCCGATAAACAGAATACCGTTGAAAAGCTGCTGTACCCTTGGTCTTCTTTTGCCTGTTCCAAGTACACCCTCAGGATATACCCCTTCTTCGCCTTTCCAGAAACGCCATGAAGTAGTAAGCTTCTTTCCGTCTTCAAGTGAGGCAACATCAAACGGTTCCATTTCACCCGGGAATGTTCTCTCTGTTATAGCCTTGTTGGCAGTAATGCTGATTGCCGTAGCGTAAAAGTCAATGTTCTTTCCTTCGGCGTTTATTACTTCAAGTTCCATAAATCCGCAGCGGTTAAGTCCCTGTGTAAAGATCCATGCTCTTTCACTGCCTTCAGAGGAATTTTCCCTGTCAGCTGCAATATTGATAGAATAGATATATGACGGACCCGGTGATACTGCCGATGCCGCCACCTGCTTAAGCCATACCGGTGAAAAGATCCTTCTTACATTGAAGTCAGCCACTGCTGCAAGTTCAGGTACTGCGCAGTTAAGGAGCTTAAGCTGGAAATGATGAGAAGCAAGTATATCATCACTGAATGTAAGTGAAACAGTCAGTCCGACTTTCGCCTGCTTGATCTGCTTCATGCATTCATCCGGAACAGGATGGCTGAACATGAAGTCAGGAGATATTGCACTTACCGGCTCTATTTTAAGATCCACCACAAATTCCATGTCTTTGTATCCGACAGTGATCATAGGACACATGTTCTTGTCATCGAAAGAAATATTCTTAAGATCAAATTCTTCATTTGCTTTTATTCTGTCATAGATAAGACCCGGTGTATCTATATCTGCATCATTCATAGGAATACCCATGATGTATGAAGTGGTTTTTTTGATTATTCCGCTTTTCATATTTTCCTCCCTCAGAGTACTTCAACCATTTCAAGAACTACGTCTGCTACCCTTTTGGCTGCTATCTTTTCAAATTCATCGAATGACATAGCGCCTTCGTCATCAGCATTGTCAGAAATGCATCTTACGCATACGAAAGGCACTTCATTTAAATATGCGCAGTGTCCGACCGCTGCACTTTCCATATCAACAGCAAACGGATCAAACTTTTCCTTGATACCGTTTTTTACAGCTGTATCAGTGATAAATGCTTCACCGGAAACGATCCTGCCGACAAAGCTCTTTACGCCCTGCTTTGTACAGGTATTAACAGCTGTTTCAATAAGTTTTTCATCCGCTTTGAAAATTCCGCAGTAAGGCGGATAATCCTTCAGAAAATGAAGGTCAAGATCATGCGGAAGAACTTCATTTGAAACAACTATGTCGCATACATTTATACTGCTGTCCATACCACCGGCAATACCTGCGTTGATCACTGCATCAGGCCTGAAATTATCTATAAGCACCTGTGCACATAACGCAGCATTGACCTTTGCGATACCGCAGCATGCATTAATAACTTTTTTTCCCGAAACTTCATTGATATAAAAGTCAAATCCTGAAATACGCTTTATTTCCGCATCTTTAAGAGTATTTCTGATGTCTGCAAGTTCCGATGGCATAGCACCGATTATTCCGATTGTATTCATTTTTCTGATTTCCTTTCACTGGTTTTCTGAAAATGGCTGAATAAAATTAAGGCAGGAAATTTGTTGAATGAAACTTCCTGCTTTAATCATCTGTTTATGTTTAGTTTACAGATATAAAAAATCAGAGCTTAACGATCTCGCCCATAAGATTGCCTGAAGCACCAACAGCGTTTGATTCGTCTGTATCGATGTGCATAGCTCTTGCAAACTTATCTGAAACACGAACTACAACGTCGCCAAGAATAGCTTTTCTTCCGTTTGTGTCAAGCTTAACCCATACGATGTCCTTGTCCTTTACGCCGAGTTCTTCAGCATCAGCAGGTGTAAGGTGAATGTGACGCTTAGCAACGATAACACCTTCGCTGATCTCAACTTCGCCGCATGGACCAACGATCTTACATGCACCTGAACCAGCAATGTCGCCTGATTCTCTTACAGGAGCTGCAATACCGATAGAACGTGCATCTGTTGCTGATAATTCAACCTGGTTTGCTGAACGTACAGGTCCGAGGATAGATACGTTAGCGAGTTCCTTCTTAGGTCCAACGATTGTTACTCTTTCTTCGCTGGCAAACTGGCCTGGCTGTGAAAGATCCTTCTTGTGTGTAAGAGTTGCACCCTTGCCGAAAAGTGTTTCAAGAGCTTCCTGAGTTACGTGTACGTGTCTTGCTGATGTTTCAACAATAAAATTTTTAGCCATTTTTTAAAAAACTCCTTTAATGAATTTCTTTTATCTTAATAATTGTACTACTTTTTGCATTATTCGTCAAGGTATCGGTATAAAAAAAGAAAGCATTCTGCAACTAATGCAAAATGCTTTTAAGTGCGAGCGACGGGACTTGAACCCGTACGTCGAAGACACACGCCCCTCAAACGTGCCTGTCTGCCAATTCCAGCACGCTCGCATATTAAGTTAGACCTTTCGGTCAGTGCACCATCGGGGGCTCGAACCCAGGACCCACTGATTAAGAGTCAGTTGCTCTACCAACTGAGCTAATGGTGCATATAAGTGCCGGCGTCTATCTATCTTCCCGGGTCGTCGCCAACCGAGTATTTTCGACGTAAAAGAGCTTAACTTCTGTGTTCGGAATGGGAACAGGTGG
>CADAPI010000169.1 GCA_902789705.1 uncultured Ruminococcus sp. | reverse complement strand
ATCGGATACATCTGTTCCGCGGTCACGGATTTCCTTATCACCTTCGCGGACGACTCCAATATCGTAAATCTCCATCACTGGTCGCTCGGCAGCATGAGCGGGATGTCGCGGGAGAACGTCGTCGTGATGGCGGCGGTCGTATTTCCGGCGCTTCTTTGTGCGTTCCTGCTCTCCAAGCCCATGAGCGCCTATCAGCTGGGAGAGGTCTACGCCCGGAACATGGGTGTGAACATCCGGCTTTTCCGGGCCGCCCTCATCATCCTGTCAGGCGTGCTTTCGGCCTGTGTGACTGCGTTTGCCGGACCGGTGTCATTTGTCGGCATTGCTGTTCCGCACCTGATGAAAGGGATGTTCGGAACTTCGAAACCCGTTATTCTCATACCGGCAGCATTTCTCGGAGGCGGAGCCGGCAGCATTTCTCGGAGGCGGAGTTTTCTGTATGGGATGCGACCTTATTGCACGTATGCTCTTTGCCCCGCAGGAACTCAGCGTAAGTACTGTCACAGCAGTTTTCGGAGCACCGGTCGTTATTTATATAATGCTTCACCGTGCTAAGGAAAGGAGCATGTCATGATAAATACTGATCATAAAAACAATGCTTCATCTTTACATACGGACAGTCTTGGCGCAGGATATGGTAAAAAAGTGATCGTAGATGGTATCACGATCAGTATTTCATCAGGAGAGATTTGTACACTTATCGGACCTAACGGAGCCGGTAAATCTACTGTACTGAAAACCATTGCCGGTCAGCTGCCGGCCGCATCCGGAAAGGTATTTCTCTGCGGCGATGAACTTACCGGGCTTAAGGAAAAGGATGTAGCCCGAAGACTGTCCGTCATGCTTACCGGAAGACTGACCACAGACAGAATGACCTGTTTTGACGTTGCGGCTACGGGCAGATATCCGTACACGGGAACGTTCGGAATACTGGGTGACCATGACAGGAAAATAGTTTATGATGCTCTGACGCTTACCGGTGCTGAACATCTCTGCGACACTGATTTCAACAGGATAAGTGACGGTCAGCGTCAGCTTGTCATGCTTGCCAGAGCGATAGCACAGGAACCGGAGATCATGCTTCTTGATGAGCCGACTTCGTTTCTGGATACAGGCCATAAACTGCATCTGCTTACTTTGCTCAGACGACTTGCAAAGGAAAAAAATATTGCTGTTGTTCAGTCACTTCATGAACTCGATCTTGCTCAGAAGTTTTCCGATTCTGTCCTTTGTATACATAATGCGAAAGCAGAAAGGTACGGAACACCTGAAGAGATCTTCTCCGGTGATTATATCGATACTCTTTATGAAATAAAAGACGGAAGATACAACTGGTATTTCGGTGCGGCAGAACCGTTCGGCGGAAAAGGCGAACCTGAAGTCTTTGTCATAGGCGGCGGGGGAGCTGGAATTCCTGTTTACCGCAGACTTTACCGTGAAGGTATTCCGTTTGCGGCTGGCGTTATTCATGAAAATGATGTGGAATACCCGGTAGCATCAGCTCTAGCGTCTGTTGTAATTTCGGAAAAGGCGTTTGAACCGGTAAGTGATGAAGCTGTAAGCAGAGCGCTTGCCGTTATGGAAAAATGCAGAGAGGTGATCTGTTCTGCAGAATATTTCGGAATAATGAATGCCGGAAATCTTAAACTAAAGGAAAAGGCAGGACTGATGCTAAAATCTGATTAAATTGGAAATATGGCTTCGCATCTTGTCCCAGACTGATTTATGAATAAAACATTGCTATCCTAAGTGTGTATATAGAAAATATGCAGAAATAAGTCTTCTTTTGTGTAGAAAAATCCATACATACGCATTGATTTTTTGTGCATAAAGTGGTATACTGTATGATAAGGATTGTGTCCGGAAATACTTTTTTCCGGGACGATTGTAATGTAAACGCATAAGGAGCGAGTTTATGAAAAAGAAATTATTAAGCGGCCTTATCTCGTTTACCATGGCATTTTCCGCAGCGGCGGGAACACTGCCTGGTACGGTGAACAGGGCATCAGCAGCACAGACTGACTGGAAATTTGATCTGGGCGGTTCAGGTGCAGCCGGAGGTTATACCGGAGTAAGTGCTTCAGACGGATATAACGCAGGCAGAGGATACGGCTTCTCAGGAAGCGTGGCCAATGCAGCTGCTCAGGGTTCCGGAGCAGGAGCTGACGCGGTACAGTTTACCGGCGGACAGTTCAATGTTGACCTTCCGAAAGGTCTTTATCAGGTAACTGTAATGACCGGTAACAGCCCGCGAACGACTATCAATATTGAGGGTATGCCTCAGATGATCAATCTTACCGGTAACAATGCTGTTGAGTCGATACAGGTCCCTGTAACAGACGGACAGCTCAATGTGGCAGCAGTAGCCGGAATGAATAAGGCTGCTTACACTATTTCATCCATTGAAATAAAACAGCTCAACACTACCGGAGAGATGAAACCGACGATCTGGATATGCGGTGACTCTACGGTAGCCAATTACTACAATGTAAAAGATACTGCACAGCACGGATGGGGCCAGTTCCTTTACAAATATGTAGATACCAAAGTCTACGAGATACGTAATCAGGCATCGAGCGGCCAGTACGCAAAGGGGTTCTACACCAGCGGACAGTTTGATCCTGTAAAGACTTACGGAAAAGCCGGAGACTACTACATAATCTCGATCGGTATCAACGACAAGAACTATTCAAATGAATCAGAGTATTATTCAGTAGTCACTGACATGGTCAAGACCTGCAAGGCAAAGGGAATGAACGTTATTCTTGTAAAGCAGCAGGGAAGACGCGGTGACTTTAACAGAAATCCGAAGCTCTCCGGACGCTGGTTCGGCGGTGAACTTGACAAGATAGGAAGCGAACAGAACGTTCCTGTAATGGATCTCTTTAACGCATGGCAGGATTTCGGTTTCAGCATCGGCGGTTTTGACGCAATGCAGTCCTACTACGCGATCCAGGCAAACGGTTCGGAAGATGATCTTCACCAGAGTGCCAAGGGTGCAGACAAGAATGCCGAGATCCTTCAGGGACTTATGAAGATCGGTCAGGCACAGCCGGAACCGAGCCCTTCTCCGTCACCGTCTCCGGATCCGACGCCTTCACCATCGCCTTCACCGTCGCCTTCTCCTTCACCGGAACCGTTAAACATGGGTGATGCTGATTCGAACGGCAAGGTAAATATTGCAGATCTTATTTCCCTTAAGAACGCAGTACTTAGCGGTGAATACCAGGCAGCAGCTGATGTTACGGGCGACGGTGAACTGAATTCCGAGGACGTTCTTCTTCTTCAGAAATATCTCTTCGGTGAAGATGCATCATTCACGGAACCTGCTCCAAAGGAAGATCCGGACAAGAAATACTTTGCAGTTGATCAGGTCTGGGATCAGGGTATGATAGAAACCACAAACACCGGATTTACTGATCCGCGCGGATATATCAACCTTGACAATAACGATTCGAGCAGCATAACATTTACAGTAAACGCTGCAAAGGACGGCAACTACATGACCCATATCCGTTTTGCCAACGGAAGCGATACAGACCGTGCAATGAAGATAATTGTAAACGACAAGACCAGTGATTACTGGATGCAGTCATTTACCGGAACCGGTGCATGGACCACATGGGCTGAATTCGGAATTGTTCTTCCGCTTGTAAAGGGAGCAAACACGATCAAACTTATTTCCACAGTGGCAAATCAGGGCGGACCTAACCTCGACTATATCACAATAGGTCTTACTGATGAACCGATAGCCGAGACATATGATCCGAATTCAACACAGACACCGACAACATCTTCCAACCCTACGCTCTTCATTCTCGGTGACTCAACAGTTCAGTCCTACCGTGAGAGCTACGCTCCTCAGCAGGGATGGGGATATTATCTCGGAAACTACTTCACTTCAGACGTTACAGTAGCCAACCATTCAATGGCCGGCCGAAGCTCAAAGAAAGCCTACGATGAAGGCAGATGGAAGACAATAGCTGACAGCATGAAGACAGGTGATTACGTAATGATAATGTTCGCCATCAACGATGCCGGCAAGTCGAACGCCGACCGTTACGCTCCAACCTGCGGAAACGTTGACAATCCTTCATCAGGATCATATGAATGGTACATGACACAGTTTATAAACGATGCAAAGAACAAGGGCGGCACACCGATCCTCGTTACTACAGTAATCGGAATGAACGCTTACAGCAACGGTAAATTCAGCAACAGCTATACAAATTACTGCGACGCATGCAAGAAGCTTGCATCAAAGTATAAGATACCGTGTATAGATCTTAACACCATAATGGTCAACCACTACAATTCAGTTGGGTATGACACAGCGCTTTCATATCACCTCAAGGGTGTTGTAGCTGGTTCTACAGACGGAACACACTTCTGCGAAAAGGGTGCAAATGTTGTAGCAGGCCTTGTAGCCAAGGCGGTAAAGGATCAGCAGATTTCAGGCCTTTCACAGTATGTTAAGTAATTAAGACCGAAAACATTATACTATCAGACGCCTCTCCGGAAACGGAGGGGCGTTTGTTTTGCTCATTCAGTTTAGGTGAGGAGATTTATTTGCACTATCATTATCCAGAGAGGCGTATTATTTCACCCATTCCGTTTTCAGTGAGCCTTAATGCTTCACCCCCTCCCCTCGGGGAGGGGGCAGGGGGTGGGGGATCATATTTCCGATTATAAAGAACAAAGGCGCTTCGCCTTCTTTCAAAAGCAAAGCGCCTTGTTCGTTGTCTTAATATATTTTTTTATCAGAGAGTATCCATATCGAGGAATGGGATCTGGCCCGGATGAGCAATACCGCTCTGGTTGAGAGTATCCTTAAGTGCCGGAAGAACAGAAGGATCGATTCCTGTGCTCTTCTTTACGATTGATGCTCTGAACATTGCGTTTACAGGGCCGGCTGCAGTATTGATAGGTCTTGAAAGAGCGCTGATAGTCTGGTCAGCATAGCTGCAGACTCTGCTGGTTCCCTGAAGATTGCCCTGTCCCTGCATTACTGCTACGAATTCGTCTGAACCTGTACGGTAGAGATCTGCGCCTTCGAGGCTTGAACGGATAGTATTTGCAACGTTTGCGAGTACTTCGTCACCAATATCTTCACCGTAGAGAATATTGATAGCACTGAATTCTGAAATATTGAACATCATGAAGTAGTAAGGATAATCAGGTGCATCCGGTACTTTGCCGCGTTCAAAGTCGTTAGTGAATGATACACGGTTTTTGCAGTCTGTAAGCATATCCTGGAAGATAGCAGAGTTGAGTGACTGCTTTGTTTTCTGTGTCTTCTTGAGAGACTTATCGAGTTTGTATACTGTTTCTTCCTGCTTTTTAACGAGGTTGTAGAAGAATACACCTATAACTATGTAAATGATCGTGAAGATGATAAGGAATATAAGCATGTTGTATGTGAGACGGAAAAGTTCTCTTGTACTTCCGTCGATGATAAATACCTGTCCCATGTAGCCGACATAGCTGTATATTCCGTAGAAGCTCTTTCCGTCACGCTTGAAGGAAACAGTTCCGCTTGTGTTCTCCATAGTAGCTGCCAGCTTGTTTGAAAGTTCAATAAACTCAGGAGGAGTATTGGCTTCCGGATCATCCAGTGTTCTGTTCATGAGTTCCTTGTTATGAGCAAAAACGTATTTCTGATTGTGAGTATCGATCATGTAGTACTGTGAATCGCTGGTGATCTTGGTGTTACGCTGTTCCATATCTTCTACGATACCGTCTGTGTAGATACCAAGACCAACGAGACCTACAGGATTGTTGGATTCATCGAATACACCCTTGTAAAGTGAAATGATCTGTTCGCCGGATGCTGGTGATACAATGATACCTGCGCTGTAAAGATTATCAGGCATATTGACAAGATACTGACGAAGTTCATTAAGAGGTGCCGGATCTTTTCTGGTGACGATACCGACAACGTTTTTATTGGTATGAGCAAGAACCTTTGTGTTCCAGTCCGATACATAAATACCTTCAAGGTTGCTCAGACCTTCAGAGATCTTTTCAGTATATTTCTGCGCTGCTTCCACTGCAGCGGGATCATCAGGATTTTTGATAACATTCAGAATTTCAGGAGCTGATGTGTAGTTTGTAAGAATAGTAGAGGAATTCTGCATGTAAAGTTCAAGTTCAGCACATTTTTCCTTGGTTATTGCAGTGTTATCAGCAACGATCATTTCATCGATCCTGCTTGATACGATTATAACCATTATAATAGTCAGTGCGACCATTATTACAACCTGTGCGATTATTATAAGCCCCATTTTTGAAACATGCTGTTTCTGTTCTTCGTTTAGTTTAGCGCTGGATTTTGCCATAAATAAACATCCCTTTCATAAAAATATTGATCAATCTTCATCATCGTCATCATCGTCGTTCAGAAGATCATTAAGTTTGTTTTTCAGAACACTTGACTTCTGGCCGCTGCCGGCAGTGTA
>CADAPI010000168.1:9374-12804 GCA_902789705.1 uncultured Ruminococcus sp. | reverse complement strand
GCGACCACCGAGATCTACACAGCCTACAAGGCCGGCTTTGATATGAGCAAAGCTGTGTTCCACGGAAACAACAAGACTGAAGAGGAAATAAACATGGCAGCTGATCTCGGCATCGGACGAATCGTTGCTGACAACGTTTTTGAACTTGATACACTTGAAAGGATCGCAAAGGAAAAGGGAAAGAAATTCCGCGTTCTTCTCAGGATCAAGCCGGGTGTTGACGCTCATACACACAGCTTTATCAGCACAGGACAGATCGACTCAAAGTTCGGTTTTGCTCTTGAAACAGGTGAAGCATTTGAAGCCGTAAAGAAGACAATGTCACTTGAGAACCTTGATTTTGCCGGACTTCACTGCCACATCGGTTCAAGCATCCTCGACACTCAGGGCTTTGTTGCAGCTGCTGAGATCATGATGAAGTTCATCAAGCAGATAAAAGATGAAACAGGATTCGAGATCCCTGAACTCAACCTTGGCGGCGGCTTTGGCATAAAGTACGTTGAAGGCGACGATCCGCTTCCTTATGACGAATACATGAAGGCTGTTGCAGAAGTTGTAAATTCATTCTGCGAAAAGAATGATGTAAAGAGACCATTTATACTTATCGAACCGGGCCGTTCAGTAGTAGGCTCAGCAGGTATCACACTCTACACATGCGGCGGAAGAAAGATCATTCCGAACATCAGAACATACGTTTCCGTTGACGGTGGTATGTGTGACAACCCGAGATACATTCTTTACCAGGCAGAGTACGACGCAGTTGTTGCTAACAAGGCTTCTCTCCCTAAGGATGAAAAGGTAACCATTGCCGGCAGATGCTGCGAAACAGGCGACATGATCGGCGAAAATATGCCGCTTCAGCACTGTGAGCCTGGTGACATCATTGCAGTCTGTGCTACAGGCGCCTATAACTACGCAATGTCATCACACTACAACAGACTCCGCAAGCCTGCAGTTGTATTTGTAAATTCCTCATCAGACAGGATCGTTGTCCAGAGAGAATCTCTCGACGATATTATCAAAAATGATATCTGATAAGGAAGCGTAAAAAAATGAACGACTGTGAAACATGCGCCTATTACTCGTATGACGAGGAATGGGATTCATATGTTTGTGAAATGGATCTTGATGAAGATGAATACTGTCGTCTTATCGAGGGACATTACAGAAAATGCCCTTATTACAGAGACGGTGATGAATACAAGATCGCCCGTAAACAGTGATCAGAGCCTATTGTACGCTGATTTCTGCGCTGGAACCGGTATATACAGGTGTCCGGTTCAGTACAGTGACAGCATTTTCTGTATCCGTGATAAGGAAGAGAGGTATAAGGTTAATGAAGAACAGAATGAAATATTCAGGTATTGCTGCTGCGGCTGCAGTCGCACTGATACCGTTTGCAGCCTGTAATGCTCAGACAGTGAGCGCTGCAACAGAAGCAGATGTTATTGCCGCTGCAAGAGCTGCCGGATTTCCTGAAACATATGTTCAGCAGGGTGCAAATTATCTTGCAGGAACGGAATATACTTCCGAACAGTATGACAAAATGGTCGATGCACTTCTTGGATATACAGGAAGGACCGATGAAGCAATTAGACAGTATCTCGGAGAGGATGCAGTTCCTGATTCATCTTCGGAAGAACAGGCACCTTCAGGCGGTGAGCAGGCTTCTTCCGGTGAGCAGCCGGCTTCAGAGGGACAGAATGTAAATTCTGAATCAGAAGGCGGCACAGGTGAACAGCCGGCCTCCCAGGGAGCAGCTGCAAATGCAGCACCTGCCGCTGAACAGAAGAATGAGAAGACTGATTTTTCAAAAATGACTGAAGCGGAAAAAGATGAATATATCAAAAATATGTCTCAGGCTGAAAAAAATCAGATCCTCAAGAACCTTGACAAGGAAAAGCAGATGGAGATCATCAACAGTATGATCGACGCAAGTTCCGCGCTTGGAATGAACGTATCCGTTGACAGCTTTTCAAAGGAAAAGATCGAATACAGCATTCGTGATGACAAGGGCGGAGTTGTTGATATTTCTTCTATTGGTGTTATTGTAGATGACACAGGTATCGACTATACGGCTCTTTATCTCACAGCAGCCGGTGTGGTTCTTGCCTCGGCAGCTGGTATTATAATAATGTCGCGTTCATTAGGCGGCGGAAAATCAAAGGAGCTCTGATATGGCGGAAACAAAGCAGAAAAATGAAAAGCATACTCCGCTTCCGGTTGTGATCATAACTCCAGTTCTTATTTTTGCGATCTGCGCGGCAATTACAGTAGTACTTGGTATAACTCCGTACAATAAATTCCAGACTTATATTCACGTATCCTTCAGTGATTCAATGAAAAATACCACTTCGGCTGCTGACAGCATCACCGTTAGTGAAAACATCAACACTTTTGAATCAAAGAGCGGTGTCAAGACCAGCAGTGAAGGTAAGGTCGTAATTCCTTCATTCGGTCAGCAGTATGCTATGCTTTCATGTGAAGCGATAAATCTTTATGTTCCTGTTTACTGGGGCAGCAGTGAAGAACTTCTGAAAAACGGAGCCTGTCAGCTTACTGCATCTGCAGTTATTGGCGACAAGGGCAATTCAGTTATTGATGCGCACGTAAATACTTTTTTTGCAGACCTTAACAAACTAAAAGAAGGCGATGAAGTAAAGATAAATACTTCATACGGCGAATTTACCTACAAAGTAAAGAACACAGCAACATTCGAAAAAACTGACAAGAAATACATTTCACAGGACAAGACAGACAAGCTTACTCTTTACACATGCGTTAAACAGGTTCTCGGTTCATCTACTCAGAGATACGCAGTTATCTGCGAACCTGTTGATACAAAATTCTATAGCTGAGGTGTGAAATGTATAAATTAAGAAATTATCTTTTATGTGCTTTTACGGCGATACTTCTGTTTTTTGCAGCGTTTGCCGCTGAGGGTGCATTTGTAATGAAAAAATACGCTCTGGTACCGGATACTTACAAGTATATCCTTAAGTTAAACGGTTCTTATGAAAAGGCGTATAATGAATTATGCAAACAGTTTGAGAGCGAGGAAAACGCTACAGGTATTCCTGCATCAGTTTATACCGATGCAGTTACAGAAGAAGTTTTACATTCAATGATCGATTCACAGATCGATTCTGCATTTGACTGTATATATGGAAATGCACCGACTGTAGAGAATACATCTTCAGAAGAACAACTTAAGGTTCTGAAAACATCGATCGAGAAATTTTTCGATGAATATGCAAAGTCTATTAATTATCAGAAAGATGAAGCTTATTATCAGAAGCTGGATTCAGTTTATGCTTCTGCATCTGAAAAAGTAACTGACACAGCTGATGTATATCAGTTAAACAAGATCGCAAAGGCAGGATTTATCAATACTGCTTCAAAGTTAGTACGTTATTCCGACAAGATCTTT
>CADAPI010000168.1:0-9358 GCA_902789705.1 uncultured Ruminococcus sp. | reverse complement strand
GTTCTTATTATAGCTAATATAAAAGGAATTTCAGGATTTTTCTACTGGATGAGTATCTCATTCGGTTCTGTTTCTGCGCTGATGGTTGCAGGAAGTATCGGACTGAAACACTCACATTATTTCAATCGTTTTGCTATTAAAGCACAGCACATCTATTCATCTATAACAGGTGCGTGCTATTATTATACTGACCTTTTGCTTATGATCAATGCAGCTGTTTTAGCTGTATCTGTTATTTCAATGATAATTTTCTGGGTGGCAGGAAGAAAAAAAGTTTCAGTACAGTAATATGAACATCTACTCTCCGGAAATCATGGAGAATTCGGATTTCCGGTTTGATTAGTGTTATTTGTTTATGATTAAGAGGGATTATTATGGCAGGAAAAAGAATTGCATTATTTGCCGGACAGGCAGATGAATCATATCAGAGCCGGTTTATCACAGGTTTTCTCAGATCCGCTTTTGAAGCAGGTTTTGACGTATGTATTTTTTCAATGTATCTGAAATATCAGGATACACCTGAGCGAGAACAGGGTGAGTCAAACATCTTTTCGCTCATGTCTCCTGACAGATTTGATGCTGCTGTTATTCTCAAGGACAGCATTCAGACTGAAAATGCAGCGCGTGAGCTTGAACTTCGTCTTAAGGAGACCTTTGATAAACCGGTTCTTGTTATTGAAAATGAAAGTGAGTTCTATCCTTCAATATTTACGGAAAGCTATTCTTCGGTTTTTGCTCTGATAACACACCTTATCAAAGATCATGGATTTAAGGATATTGCTTTCCTTTCAGGTAAAAAGCATCACAAGCACTCGATAGAGCGTCTGAATGCGTATCGTGATGCTATGATCGCCGCAGGTCTTGAAGTAAAGGAAGACCGTATTATTCACGGCGACTTCTGGTACCGAAGCGGCGAGATGTGTGCTGATGAACTTCTTTCATTCGGCAAAAAGCTTCCGGATGCAGTAGCCTGTGCAAATGACCAGATGGCAATAGGCCTCTGCAAGGCATTCAGCGAACGCGGCATTAAGGTGCCGGATGACATTGCAGTGGTTGGCTATGACTCAACTTATGAGGGCAGGACAAGTCCGCGTCCTATTACTTCAGCCATGATCCCTGCTGAAAAATTCGGTAAATATGCGTTCACATATCTTCTCGGACTGATAAACGGAAAAAAAGATACAGAACCTTTTGTTTCCGCACCGGAGCTTGTGATCGGCGAAAGCTGCGGATGCAAAAGCAATATTTGTTATCGTACAAATGTTCCTCTCCGTGATGAATGGGGAACAGATATTTCTGAGGAAAGGTATTCCTCAATTTTTAATACTATCGATGAAGATCTTCTTTCACAGAATACACTTGAGGATTACCTCAGTACAGTATATTCCTATGTTTATCAGATAACCGGGGCAAAGGAATTTCATCTCTGTCTTTCAGGTGAATGGAAGGGCATGGGGCTTGGAGTACACATCAGAAACAAAGGTTATTCACAGAAAATGCTCCACGCTATACGTTATTATGATGAAGACAGAAAAAAGAATACCGTCAGCACCGAAGAGCTTTTTGATACAGCTGAAATGCTTCCGGAACTTTATGAAGGCCGTGAAAAAAATACTGCTTTCTTTTTTACACCGCTGTTCTTTGAGGACGAATGTTTTGGATATGCATCAGTTTCCTACGGTGACGCGCTTCGCAGCTATGACGATACATACCGCCGCTGGATAGGTTCAGTAAGCAGGGGGCTGGAGTTTTTAAGGCGCGAGATCAATATGCAGCAGCTGCAGGAACAGCTTGACCACCTGAAAAGCAGCAAGTTCAGTGTTTCAGACCGTGCCTATGAAAATCTTAATCCGGAAGAAAAGTCTCAGTATCATCTTGTTTCAAAGATCCTCGACGAAAATCTTCTCGATTATTATTTCCAGCCTATTGTCAGTGCTGTTGACGGCAGCGTTTATGCCTATGAGGCACTTATGCGTTCACGTACTGAGAGTAAGGTTCCGCCGCTCAATATCATAAAGTATGCAGCAATGCAGGACAGGCTTTCCGATGTTGAACGTGCTACATTTCTTAATGTACTTGAATTTATTGACGGCCATTTATCTGCGTTCGGTGACGCTATGGTGTTTATAAACAGCATTCCCGGCGTAGGTCTTGGCGAAGCGCGTCTTTCAGAACTTGATACTCCTCTTGCTTCACATGCTGACAAAGTTGTTATTGAACTTACTGAAGAAGCGGAACTTAAGGATTCCGAACTCGATAATCTGAAGAATTATTTTGATAAACTGGGTATCAACATTGCAGTAGATGATTACGGAACAGGTTATTCAAATGTAAGCAACCTTCTCAGATATATGCCTGATTTCGTGAAGATCGACCGTTCACTGCTCAGTGACATTAATGAATATACTCAGAAGCAGCACTTTGTCCGTGAGATAATTGACTTCTGCCATGACAACGGAATAAAGGCGCTTGCCGAAGGTGTCGAGACTGACGAGGAACTTCATACAGTCATCAAGCTTGGTGCTGACCTTATTCAGGGTTACTATACCGCAAAGCCTTCAGCTTCGGTCGTAAGACAGATAGATGAAAAATGCCGTGCCCGGATAAAGCAGTTTCATCAGGAACGTATTGACGGAAACAGCAAGCGTGTACACGTTGCCGGAAAAACAAACCGTATTTCTCTTTCCACACTTGCAAAGGATGGCTGTACTGATATTATTATCGGCAGTGATGATATGGTTTATAAAGATATTTCCATTATCGGCACCCCTCAGATGAAAACGGATATTCACCTTCTTATCCAGCCGGAATACCGCGGTACAATTACTCTTGAGGACGTTTATTTTACAAACGTGAAAAATCGTCCGGGTATTGATATCGGCGAAAATGCAAGCGTTTCTCTTGCCCTTGTAGGGTTTAATACTCTTTACCGCTGCGGAATACAGGTTCCGGATTCGTCCAAACTTGTTATCGAAGGTGAAGGATCACTTCTTATTGATCTTGATGCCGCAGAATCATATGCTATCGGCAATGACTTTAAATCACATAACGGTGAGATAGTATTTAATCAGGATGGACTTATCAGAGTAAAAAGCCGCGGCAAAAGCAGTATCTGTATTGGTTCAGGAATGGGCGGCATTATTCGTATCAACAGAGGAGAATACAATTTTGACGTTGATACAGAAAGTTCTGTATGTATTGGTTCAGTCTTCGGAATGGTCGATATCAATATCACCACCTGCCGTATTGACGGTGAGTTTGCTTCATCGGTCGGAACTTTTATCGGATCAATGGAAAACGACGCTTCAATTTCCATTATCAAGAGTTCAGTCAGCCTGTATGATCACGGAGAAACACTTGCTGCAATCGGCACACTTCGGGGGGCTATGGCATATTTAAAGACAAGATTCATCAGCCTCACATTAAATGTTATGGCTGACGCATCTACCGCTTTAGGTGCTCTTAACGGAAGATCAGATCTTGATATTTCAGATACTCATCTGAAGGTAGACGCTTCAGGTAAAAATGCACTTGTTTTCGGAGGATATTCTGAAGATTCAAATATTGTTCTGGCTAACTCTGATATATCAGTAAAAATAAGAACGACGCTTGAAAAAGAAACATTTGCACGTGAAGAAAATATTAAGATAAATAACAGCAGAACAAGGATAATTGTAAACGGACAGGAAGTTGAACATACCGTTAATAATGATTTCTGATGCGGAACGAGGAAGATAATTATGGATATTAAAGTCATCAGAGCGACTGAGACGTGGCAGCAGGCAGGCGCTTACTATGTACGCATACAGGGAATGGCACGTCAGCACAGCATTACACTCAGACGCGAGTTTGATGAACATGATACTCCGGTGACAAAATATATTGTTCTGACAGACAGTGAATTTCCTGTAGCAACATGCCGTTTCTATGATCTCGACGATGGCTCCGCTATGATAGGCAGGGTGGTCGTGCTGCCTGAATACCGTGGTAATGGTCTTGGCAGAGAAGTGGTACTTGAAGCAGAAAAATGGCTTTCCGAGCTTGGATATACCAGAGCCGTTATAGAAAGCCGTGATGTTGCAGTGGACTTTTACAGGAAGCTCGGATATACAGTTACTGACCGGAACATCATCCATGGTGTTACTTTTGACTGTATTCGCATGGAAAAGGAACTTAATAAAGCGCTGGTGTATCCGGCAGAGTAAAACAAATGCCTTCCGGTTCATCAGCGGAAGGCATTAAGTATATTTGATGGTACAGAGATTTATTAAAGAAACGCTGATTCATTCATAGATCAGCGTGGGGGACGGGGCGAAGCAACGCAGTTTCCCCAACTTTTGTTATTAACCGACAGGAGGGTTTATAATGGGCAGATCAGTGAAAAAACGAATTGCAGCACTCGCCGCGGGATATATGGCAGCTTTGTCCTCAGTGTCAGTATTCCCACAGGTAAATGCAGCAGAAGAAATGGCGATAAGAGACAAATGGGGTTACTGTAAGACAGAAAACTATGCCGAGTCTGAGCATTTTGTTATTTTTTACGGAAACAATGATACTACCGGACAGGTAAATGAAGCGTTTCTGAAGAGAAATCTTGATGCCTATGAACGTCTCTGGCACTGCTATACTGAATATCTTGGTATGACCGGCCTTAACGTTGATGTAAACGGAAAGAGCAGTAAAGAGTACAAGACCAATATTTATCTTACGAATACCGGACTTCCGGCATATCCGGAAGGATGGGCATTCATGAGTTCGGAAGACGGGTACGGTATTGAGATAATTAGCCCGGATGCTATGCTTGATGATCTGACCATTGCCCATGAGTTCGGACATGTTGTTCACCATCAGCAGAAAAACTGGATCGATCAGGAGATCAGTGGTGCATGGTGGGAACCTGTGGCAAACTGGTTCCGTGAAATGTACCTTGGAAGTTCATACAATCCTTCTGACGTTAAGACGGGAAATTTTGATCCTTATCTTCGCAACATGAGTCTTGCTCTGCCTCACGGACGAAATTACTACGAAACATTTCCGTTCCTGCTTTATTTATCGTACAATCCTGATGATCTTCCGGGGCTGGGCCTTGATGCAGTTCACCGGCTTTTGTCCGAATCAAAACCAAATGAATATCCGCTTGACATGATAACGAGAATTCTCGGAACAGACGCTCATATTGTTCTCGGACATTATGCAGCACATATGGCGACGTTTGATTTTGGCATGAAGGATGCCTATCAGTCACGCTTCGACACTGTGATGAAGCAGACTCCGTTCTACTGGAATCTGTATCACACCATACCTGAACCAATCGGTGACGGATTGTACCGCGTGCCGCAGGAAGATGCACCTATGCAGGGCGGTGTCAACATTATTCCGCTTATGATTAAAGGTGATACGGTAAAAGCTGAACTTTACGGCCTTTCCGATGACAGCAATGCCGGATGGCAGGCGTGTCTTGTTACGGTCGATGCAAAGGGTAACGCCTCTTATTCAGACCTTTTCACTGACGGGGAAAGCATGAGCATTTCTGCGAAAAATGCTGCATCAGCATACATGACAGTTGTCGGTGCACCTTTAAAATTTGTACGTGAAAATGCTTTTCACAAGGAAAAGGATTCACCGTATAAAACAGGAGATGAACGCAGACGCTATCCTTATGAGATAAAGCTCGACGGAGCGGATGTCATTCAGAGCGGCGGTTATTCGTCGGCAGGGAAGAGGGGAAGCAAACATCCTAACGGCGGAGGATTTGTAGCTTCGACAGCTAAGGTGGAATCATCTGTATACGTTGGTCCTGATGCAATGGTTCTTGGAAACGCTGTCCTTAAAGGAAATGTCCGTGTTGAGGACCGTGCGGTGGTAAACGGTGATGTAACAGCTTCTGATGATGTCATAATAAGCGGGCATGCTGTTGTTGACGGCGGAGGATGGATCTATGTAAACAATCAGTGGCAGCAGGGAAAGGTCAATCTGTCATACGCAAAAGTATCTCAGAAAGCCTTTGTAACTGACGGAGTAACGCTTTCTGAAAATGCTGTTGCCAAAGGTATGACTTATGCCTACGGCGCCGGTTCCTACTCAGGAGAGGTCATTCTTGACGGCGATTATGCAAATGAAGAAAAGCTTGGATTAGGTATCTGCTTCGGCTGGCTTGATCAGGTAAGCAAATCGTACACAGAAGGAATGATATCCGGTTATGATTTCAATAAAAAGTGCACTGTATGGGCACCCGACCGTTATGCTGCAACAGATGCACTTTTAAAAGGCGGAGCAAAGTGGGAAGCGGAAAGGACATCTGCGAAAGGTGTTATATCGCTTGACGGAAAGGGATCTTATGTGGAAATTGATCCTTCGGCTTTCCGGGATCATGATCTGCAGTTAAATATCGCAGCGCTCTGGAAAGGCGGAGACGGAGATATTTTCTTTGCCGGAGACGAAAAAGCAAACATGCGCCTTGTTCCGGAAGGAGAGAGCGGTAATGCTGAATTTATTATAACTGACGGTAATACTGAGGAAAAGCTGGTCATGACATCACCTCTTCCGAAAAACGTCTGGAATAAGATCACGGTAAGAATTATCGGCGGAAAGGGCGAAATACTTCTCGGTGGTAATAAGGCTGCGTCGGGTGATATCACGCTGACTCCGGTAAATGTTCTGAGTGCTTCGGAAAACGATAATGCATATCTTGGAAAAGGTCCCGGTGAAATATATTTCAGGGGTGCGCTTGATTACTGTGAATTCTATTTTCAGAAAGCGGAGGAACCGGACATCACATATACCGGCTCCGAAGAACCCGATTCATCACTGCGCGGAGACATTGACCTTAACGGTAAATTCAACTCAGCCGACGTTCTTCTCCTCCAGAAGTGGCTGCTCGGCACCGAAACCAAACTTCCGGATCCGAAAGCCGGTGACCTTAAAGAAGACGGCAGACTCAACATCGCCGATCTCTGCACGATGAAGCAGGAGCTCCTTGCATAATGATAAATAAAGGAAAATGAATTTATGAACAGTAAAGAAGAATGGGCTCGCACGAGAGACAGACTTGTTATATCTCTGCAGACTCTCGGCTATCCGGCCGGGCTTGGAGATATGATAGCTAAGCATATCGGAAGTCCGAAAGGCATGGAACGCATGATATCATATCTTGAACAGGTGCGTCCTGACAGAATAGAACTTATTGCTGATGAAATGGTTTCAATCAGAAGCGATATAGACAGATGGCGCGAGAAAAAAGCAAGCGAGCAGGCTAATATTGCGTATAATGATCTTGTGAATAACGGGTTCGTTTCTCAGTAAAAAAATTCCGTGAGTTGTTTTCACTCACGGAATTCTTGTTATGGTATAATTTTTCTGTGGGAGTGATATTGTGAACAAAAATATTGACCTGTTCCTGACCTTTATGAAGATCGGAGCATTTACATTTGGAGGCGGTTATGCGATGATACCGCTGATTCAGAAAGAAGTATGCGAAAACAAAAAATGGCTGAGTGAAAAGGATATTTCCGATATTGTTGCAATTTCAGAGTCAACACCAGGGCCTATCGCTATCAATGCTGCAACGTTTGTAGGATATAAAACATCGGGATTTCCCGGAGCGTGTATGGCTACGCTGGGAGTTGTCCTGCCATCGTTTCTTATCATTTCGATTATCTCCATGATATTGACGCAGTTTCAGAGCATCAGAGCAGTACGGTACGCATTTATGGGTATCAGGGCAGCTGTCCTTGCACTGATACTGAAGGCTCTGTGGATGATGTTTAATCAGGTGAAGAAGAAAAAGAAACCGTTTTCCTATGCGATCATGGGACTATCACTTTTGTTGACTGCTTTTCTGAAAATTGATGCTGCCTTTGTCATTATCGGCTGCGGCTTGTTTGGTTTGATCTGGTCGATGCTGAACAGAAAGGAGCAAAGCAATGGTACTGATTAAATTGTTTCTTGCCTTTCTGAAAATAGGTACGTTCACATTCGGCGGCGGATACGCAATGATCGCAATGATACAGGCAGAAGCAGAGCGACAGGGCTGGCTGACCGGGGAGGAGCTTGTGGATTTCGTCGCTCTGAGCGAAAGCACACCGGGGCCGCTTGCAGTAAATATGGCTACATTTGTAGGAATGAGGACTGGCGGTGTTCTCGGCGCTATTATCGCAACACTCGGTATTGTTCTGTCTTCCTTTGTCATTATACTAATAATTGCAAAGTGTTTTGAAAGGTACCAGAAAAGCAAAGCTGTCGGCGGTATCATGTCGGGCTTGAAGCCTGCAGTAGCCGGAATGATCGGAGCCGCATTCATATCTGTCGCAGGGACGGTGCTATTTCCGGCGGGAGTGAGCGTATCTGTTTTTTCTTCAGCGGGCTTTTGGATATTCCTCGGAATATTCGCCGTAACCACCGTACTTGCCTTCAAAAAGGTTCACCCGATAAAAATAATCCTGCTGTCTGCTGTTATTGGTATCGGGGCAGGATATGGATTTGGATTATAAAAACGGAGAACGATTTATACAGTCTGATCAATACAAAGCCAAGGCGGATATAGAGAATCATTTGATGGTTATTTCCCAATAGCCGTTTCGAGTTGAGCCTATCCTTTTGATAATACCAGCAGTCCTCAATGTCTGGATACAACGTCCGATTGTGGCTTCGCTTAATCCGAGCGTCGAACTAAGCTGAACTCTGGTTATGTGTGGATTATCATTGATGGCTTTTAGTATCATTTTTTCTGTATCAGTTATTGTATCATTTGTATCAATTATTGTATCAACTGTATCATTTGAAATACTGCTATCTGTATCAGAAAAAATGCTGTCATGAGCAGTAAACTTAACTGTAATATCCTCACCGACAATACTGTATTCCGGTGCAGGAACGCCGAGTTCTTTGCAGGATTCGTATATTTTCTGTATGCCTCTGCCCCAAGTTTCAATATATCCTGCGCGATAAAAAGCATTAGCTATTGCAGGATTGAATGGTACCGATCTGTGCGGTTGAAGCAGAGATTCTACGTCCCAGCCTGAAGGGAGGATACAGCTATTGCTTATGAACATTGCGTCGTCCTGGATCCGTATCTGAATAGGTACGCAGCGAGCGTAATTGTTATGAGCAAGAGCATTGTATATAGCTTCACGAACGCCGTCTATCGGGAACGGATAAGTTTCGACACGGACATTGTGCTCATAGGTTATCTTGGCTTTAAGATACTTTGTATATATGAGGTCAATTACCTGATCTGCAATTCTGAACAGAGAGCCTTCAAGCTGATCCTGATACTGTAAGTCAGCACCCTCTCCAAACTTTCCGATCTTTACATAGCAGCCTTCGACAAGTTTGCTAGGACGTTTATGAAACAGCATAA
>CADAPI010000167.1 GCA_902789705.1 uncultured Ruminococcus sp. | reverse complement strand
ACCGGTTCTGTTTACAAGAGCTATAAAGTCGTCAAATTCAAGATGCGTACTGCATCCCGGTATGCTTTCGAGCTTGTCTATGGTTCCGCCCGTATGTCCAAGCCCCTTGCCTGACATTTTAGGCACTCTTATGCCGCAGGCTGCGGCGATAGGTCCGATTATAAGACTGGTTTTGTCGCCAACACCGCCTGTGCTGTGCTTGTCCACAGTGACGCCATCTACTCCGGAAAGATCAACCGTTCCGCCTGAATCCTTCATCGCCATGGTAAGGCAGAGCGTTTCCGCGTCCGACATGGAATTTAAGTTTACCGCCATAAGCCATGCAGATACCTGATAATCCGGTATGGTTCCGTCCACGTAGCCCTTTACAAGCCACTTTATCTCTTCGTCGGAAAGTTTTTCTCCGTGCTTTGACTTTAAGATAATCTCGTACATATTCATAGTAATACCCCCTTGCTTTTTAAGGAAATCACGAGGCTTCGCCCCGGTCCCCGTTTATTTTCATCGCCGGCTGCGCCGGAGATGAAAAAGTAGAAGCAAAGTTTCACCCCCGCACCCCGGCACTTTTATTCTATTATACCATAAAAACACAAATAGAAAAAGCCTTTCTGAAAACTGAAATTCAGTTTCAGAAAAGCTGATCTTCTGTATTTCCTTTACTATCAGTTACAGTAAACTGAGAACTTAGGTGTTCTGAGTCCTATGACTCTTGCAAAATCGTATCCGTTTACTGTCTTCTGTCCGTCAATGCATACCTTTGAAACGTATCCGCCGTCGCCTATTACCGGCTGGATCCACTGGCCGTATGCTGATGAAAGATATATGCCGTAGGCATTCTGGATCCTGTAGCGAAGTGTGTCAACGCTCATAGATGACATTTCACCGTAGTGCGGATCGTACTGTGCATCATATTCAGAAACGACTGATCTTAAATAAGGAAGGTCGTCAATTATGATGTCCTTGTTCGATGCTGTTGCACCGCCGCTTGATGCACAGAACATTGTAAGCGCATAGTCGCCGTTGTAGTAAACCGCCTGTCCGAGCACCGAGCGTACTGCATCGACTATCTTCTGGTCAGGACCGGACTTGATAGCCATGCCGCTCGTGCTGCCGCCCGCGTGCTTGACGAAGGTGTAAGCAGCTACTGCCTGTGCCTTGATGGCTTCTGTTTCAAACGAAGAGCCTATTTCAGCGTTGCACACCATCGAGATGATGTCAACAACACTTCCTGAAATTCCTCGTACAGTGATTGTTTCATTTTCCACGCCCGGATTATACTGAACAGATGTTCCCGGATAGTAGTGACCGAGTATCTGAAGATAATCCCAGCCGCCGTACTTTGCATAGTAGTTGGCACCGTTCTGGCTCATTCCTATGCCGTGTCCGTATCCATAGCTTGTAAAATATACTGTGTTCGGTGAAAGCTCAGACGGAAGTCTTATTTCCGCTGCTCCTACTGAAACACCTGACTGTGAGCAGTCTGAAGCTTCCCTGATGACTGTAGGATCAGATGCGTACTGCTCTGCGATCTGTTCGTCCCCTTCATCTTCGCTTTCATCTGCTTCGTTATCTGTCTCTTCAGGATCTGCCGCTTCGACTGCTGTTGTAGTCGGAACAAGGTCTTCCTTTTCGAGATTTTCATTGTAGTCGGAAAGACCGGCTTTCCACCATTCTTCCGCTTCGTATTCTCCCTGTGACTCCTCTGCAGCTGTAGTTTCGGTTACCGCCGGTAAAACGGCTTCTTCCGCTTCTGCTTTGAATGCACTCGATGAAACTGTAGTAAGATCTGTTAGCTTTGTTATACTGTTGTTAGTTTCTTCATGATTGAGCGCTACAACTGAGGCTTCGGCACTGTATATGTTGTCTGCTGCAGCTTCGCTCTTTACAATGTAAGAGTGACCCGAAGCCTTTTCAGGACAAACCAGTACCGTGTTATCTACCGCACCTGCCGCTGTCACAGCAACACCTGCTGTCACACTTGCCACAAGCCCGATAAATATTCGCTTTAGTGGTAATTGTTCTTTCATAAAAACTCCATTCGAACCTTTTTAAGGTCTTTAAATTTCACTTACCTGAAGGTATCAGCAAGATTCTGATCAGTGAATCTGTCAGGACCTGCTTAATAGCGTCTTACGCTTCCTGTAGTACCTTCGTACGGATCTTCACCAGGTCTGACCATTCTTGCCAGAACGACAAAACGGGTCGGATCAGTTGTGTCACCGCCGTAGCATGTTGACAGCGCGAGATATTTGTCATCTTCACGAAGATCAACATTGGTCGTGATAAGTGATTTAGCGTCTATCTTGGAAAGATATTCTCTTAAAGTCCACTCCGGTTCCTTTTCCCTTGAGAAGAAAATGTAGTTCCAGAACTCGAAGTCTGAACCGTGAACACCGTTGCAAGGCATAAACGCAAAGATTTTATACTGATAATCTGTCGTCAGTGAACTTACCTCCACAATAGGATTGCGTTCATAGAAGTCAGCATATCTTTCATAGTTCTTGAGGTCACTGAACATTACGCCTGAGGCCATGTTGTGACCGTAAAGAAGAGTGTTGTCCGTAAAATAATCGGAACGGATACCGCAGCGGTAATCCATGAACACCCATCCGGCAGGATCAGGATTTCCGTAGAAGTCCTTGTCGATGTAGTAGTCGTTGTCACCTGTCTGTGTTATCGGGTAGTCGATAACTGTACCGCTTATTCTTATCCAGCCGACTGTATCAGAGTTATATCCGTGATATTCCTGAGCCTTTAAGCAGAGTCCGTTTGAAAACGGCTCATATGTTGTTACAGGCTCGGTCTCTGCTTCAGTGACCGGTGCTGTTGCCGGAAGAGTAGTCGCTTCTGTAACTTCAGGAGTTACCTCAACCACCGGTTCCTTCGGCTTGTTCAGAAAAATTACTCCTGCTGTGATCGCAAAGGCGGCTGCCGCTGCGCTTACAGCAATAATAGTTTTCTTTTTTTTATCCATAAATAGAAGTCTGCCTTTCTTATCCGTAAGGCACAAAATCTGTGTCGTCGAAATGAGGTTCCTCGCCCTTTGCCTTGTACCATTCACGAGGCATGAGAGGATTGTCGCGTGTTTTGCTGTACTCAGTGCCGGCGTATTTGTCCTCGCCCGGTCTTACCTTTCGTGCTGCAACAACAAAGCGTGCATCATGGTATGCATCTGTCGCACATGTCGAAAGTGTCAGGAGCTCGTCGCCGTATTTTACATCAACGCCGTTTTCAGCCCATGCACGCATTTTGACCTGGTTGACATAATCATAGAATTCATCTTCTGACCCGAAGTCGACCTTGTCAGTGTAATAGAAGTCACATTCTCCGGCGCCGCCGTCTGCGTAGTAATAGCCGAAGATCTTGTATGTGGATACTTCGTATCTTGATGAAAGCAGTACAAGCGGATGTTCCTCGTAAAAGTATGAGTCAACCACATAATTCTTGAGTTTTCCGAACATGCTTCCGTCGCTCATCTCGTGTCCGTAGACGATGAGGTTTCCTGAGCGTTCCCGTGATGTGAGAACATTTCTGTAGTCAAGGTAGAAAGTACCTGCCTTCGCATACTCACCGCGAAAATTATGATCAAGGTAGAAGTCCTTTTCCCATTCATCGCGTTTCTGCACTATAGGATAATCAACGCCGCTGTCTTCGCAGTTTCCGTTTTTGTCCGGTATCTGGATGTATCCGACAATATCCGGATTCATGGCAACGAGTGTTTCCATGTAAGGAAGCATCTGCTCGTCAACAAGCGTCGGTTCTTCTTTTTCTTCAGCGAGTTCCTCAAGCTTTGGCACTTCTTTTGCTATCTCGTTATAGAGATGCCTGCTCTTGTAGTTCTCGTAGTAATAATTGAATATCAGAAAGGCACATATGCCGAAAACGATTATCGCTATCAGGAATACTATCTTTCTGATCACTTCCCTGACAGGATCACCTTTCCACGGGAAAATATTTCTTAAGACATCACCATAGGAAAATTTCTTCTGCTGATTAGTCTGAACAGCTGATCTGCTCATTGTGTATCTCTCCTGTAAGCCAATCGCTCTGAATCCTGTGACAAATCCCGTTTCCTTATGATCATCACCTTACGAAAAATCTTGTTTTTTCGTTCAGTGATACTCATTTTATCATTCCAGTAACTCCTTTGTCAAGTTTCCGAGCTGAATCTTTAGCATTTTCACAAACTTTTGTAAACATTCGTCTTCATTTATATCTAACGTGTGCAATATAAATGAACGAAATCAGTATATTTTATTAACAGAACATGAACAGAACTCAGTGCCTGATGATCTTGATCTCAGTTTCTGCTACAGCCTTTTCTACCATTTTGGAGAAATCAAACGAATTCTGCGCTTTTTCGATCTCTTCAACTGTTGGTTTTGTCTTCGGGTGCTTTGGCGTGAATACCGTGCAGCAGTCCTCATAAGGCTGTATTGAAATGTCAAAGGTGTCTATTTTTCTCGAAATTTCAATTATTTCAGTCTTGTCCATACCAATAAGCGGTCTGAACACCGGCATACGGCATACGGCATCGGTACATGCAATAGCACTGAGGGTCTGGCTTGCTACCTGACCAACGCTTTCGCCCGTGATAAGAGCCTGGCACTTCTCACGTTCGCAGAGGCGCTGTGCTATCTCCATCATGAGACGTCGCATTATAATAGTAAAGTACTCTTCAGGGCAGTTGTCCTTGATCGCTTCCTGTATCTCGGTAAAAGGCACGCAGAAGAACGCCATGTCACCGCAGTAGGCTGTTATCTTCTCACAGAGCTGTTCTACCTTTATACGGGCACGCTCGGATGTGTACGGCGGGCTGATGAAGTGAACGGAGCTTACATGTATGCCACGCTTGGCCATCATGTATCCGGCAACCGGGCTGTCGATTCCCCCTGAAATGAGAAGCATCGCATTTCCTGAGCTTCCGACCGGAAGGCCGCCTGCGCCTGGAATTCTTACCGCATGAACGTATGCGTTTGTATCGCGAATCTCAACTGTAACAGTTACGTCAGGATTCTTTACATCAACTGTAAGGTGCGGGAACTTTTCAAGTATACGTCCGCCGAGTTCCATGCAGATCTCAGGGGATTTCATCGGGAAGTGCTTGTCGGCGCGCTTTGCCTCTACCTTGAATGTACGTGCATAAGTAAGAACATCTTCGAGATATTCAAATGTGCCTTCGGCGATTTTTTCAAAATCCTTTTCCATTACTCCGGCCTTGCAGAGCGCTGCGATACCGAAAACGGTCTTCAGCTTTTCAAGGATAGTATCCGCATCCACGCTTCCGTCTTCAGATTCCACATAGATAGTGGACTGCATCTTGGTAACGTGAAACTTTCCAAGCGGATCGAGTCTTCTTTTCATATTCTTGATAAGAAGATTTTCAAATGAGTTCTTGTTGAGCCCCTTGAGGGCGATTTCGCCGTATTTGGCGAGAATGAGTTCTTTCATTCGGAATACTCCTTTATAATGTATACTTCTCTGTTCAGTGCTTCGCTCCGGTCACTGCCGGCCGTTCAAACGGCTTTGCATGATCTTTGACGAAGCAAATTCTTTTATCTTCTGAGTCGTTTATGTGCTTCTTCAAGCGCGGTTATGAATTCATCTATTTCTTCCGTTGTATTCTCGTGACAGAAGCTGATGCGAAGTGCACTGTCCTCAAGTTCCGGACGTATGCCAAATTCACCGAGAACGCCGCTTTTGGCTCCCTTCGAGCAGGCTGAACCGCTTGAAATGTAGATCTCCTTTTCTTCAAGGAAGTGGAGGATTATCTCGGAACGTATGCCCTTTACCGAAATGTTTACTATATATGGTACAGCGTCTTCACTGGAATTAAGAACCACGCCGTCCATTGCGCTGATTTTTTCCGTAAGATATTTTCTGAGTGCTTCCAGTTTTTCAGTTCTTTCTGCCATTGTTCCTGCCAGCTTTCCACCGAGGTTCTGCTTTAAAAGTCGGACTCCCTTCTTCACGTAAAGAGCGCCGACGCCCTTCGGGCCGTAGATCTTGTGGGCACTCATGGAAATGAGATCTGCTTTAAGGTCGTTAGGTTTTACAGGTATTTTCATAAACGCCTGAACTGCATCACAGTGAGTGATGATATCAGGGAATCTGCGCTTTATTTCGGTAAACACCTTCTTGACCGGAAGAACAGCACCTGTCTCGTTGTTTACGAGCATCATACTTATAAGGCAGGTGTTTTCATCTGCCGCTCTGATTAAGTCCGCAGGATCAAATGCTCCGTCGCGGGGGCTTATCCTTACGACCTCGAAGCCTTCCTCTTCCAGACGATTAAAGGCTTCCTTTACCGAGGAATGTTCAACCGTTGTGGTTATAACTTTCTTCTTTCTGCGGCCGTATGTTCCGGCAGCTCCGCGAACTGCAAGATTGCTGCTTTCAGTAGCTCCTGATGTGAAATACACGGTCTCTGCCGGAACGCCGAGAGCATCAGCAAT
>CADAPI010000166.1 GCA_902789705.1 uncultured Ruminococcus sp. | reverse complement strand
TCCAAGGGCAATCAGCAGAAGATACAGCTTATTTCAGCTCTTATATCTGATCCGGAACTTCTGATACTTGACGAACCGCTCAGCGGTCTTGATCCTGTTAATACAGATCTTTTCAAATCAGTTATCCATGAACAGATAGCAAAGGAAAAGTTTCTTATCATGTCGAGTCATCAGATGCCGACTATCGAGGAGTTCTGCACTGACATAACCATTCTTAACAGAAGCAAAACGGTGCTGCAGGGAAATCTCAATGATATAAAGAAAAGTTACGGAAGGGTAAATCTTTTCGTAAAGTGTGAAGGTGACATTCTTCCGCTTGCCGAAGAGTGCGGAGTAAAGCTTATAAGTCAGAAGGAAACTGAATATCAGTTCAAGGTCACAGGCGACGATCAGGCCAATGAGCTTCTTTCGAAAATTATAGCAAGCAGGATCGTTGTGGTAAAGTTTGAACTCCGCGAACCTTCGCTTCACGAGATCTTTGTTGAAAAGGTTGGTGCCGTCAATGAAGAAAAGTGATCTTACGGGATGGCAGAAGGTCTGTGCCTTCACCATAGCCCAGAATTACAAAAGCAAAGGTACGGTCATAGGACTGGTACTTATCTGTACATTCATACTGCTGGCAGGACCGCTTCTTTCACTCGCCGGAGGCAGTAAGATCGAAGAAGTCGTCGAAGATCTGGGCAGCTGCAAAATAGAGAATTTCTATGTTCTCAACGATACGGATATTCCTTTTGACGAAAAGAAATTCGCAGAGGAACATGCACAGTATGAAAAGGTAAACTTTGTCACTTCCGTCGCAGATGAGGAATCGGTCATCAGTAAAATGGAAAACGGAGCTACAAAAGACGTTTTCATGCACATTCACGGAAAGCAGAAGGCCGAAGGAGAAGATGAGGAAAAGTACAGAATAGCACTTTTCAGATCAAAGGACAGCGAGATAAGTTCCATGGAAATGGAGACGCTTTCGGACTCTGTAAGGGACTTTTTCTTTGAAAGCCGCCTTGAAAAAAGCGGAATGACTGAAGATCAGATAAGCATGATGGATTCTGACATTTATACGCAGACGATCGATGCAAAAGATATATCGGAAGACAAGGACGACGATTTTGACGCAGTTACAATGTCAGCTGTGATATTCTACTCCATGATCGTAATGATGATCGTTCTTGTTTCCAGCCAGAAGATCGCTGTAAGTCTTGTTACGGAAAAATCCTCAAAGGTAATTGAGACACTTCTTCTTACGGTCCGCCCGCTTGCGATAATTACAGGCAAGATCGTCGGAACAATGGTAGTGCTTATACTGAATGCGGCAATAATGCTTTTCTGCGGTATGATCTCAGGTATCATTACCACGGCAATAACAGCAAAGAAGTTTTCAAGTGTTGTAACTGAAGGATTAATAAACATTCAGAATTCCGGAGACGGAGTGGAGATAGATGCGGAAGCTGTCAGCAGCTTAAACTTTGATCCTGTCAGAATAATTGCCGGTATCGGAATTATAATAATCACTACAGTACTTGCATTTGTGTTCTATTCGATCATTTCCGGTATTACTGGTGCATCATGCAGCAGCATGGATGACCTTTCAAACGCAAGTTCATTTATCGCGCTTTCATCAGTTGCAGGCGTTTATCTTGCAATGGGCGCTGCAATGGCAAACAATCCTGTGCTTACTGAGGTATCCTATCTGTTCCCGTTCTCAGGAATATACACGGTTCCGGTACATTTCATGTTCGGAAAGGCAGGCTTCAGCGATGTGCTTATCCTGTGGGCAGAACTTATACTTCTCACAGTATTCCTGTTCCGCTTTGCGGCAAAGATATATCATGTTCTCGTTTATCATAACGGAGAACGCCTGAAACTTAAGAATCTTCTGGAGATATCAAAGTCTCAGAAAGGAACGGTGTGATATTATGGGAAAAATCATGAAATTTACATTCCTCCGTCATACTGAGACTGTTTCCTACAGACTTTCAACTCTTATAGTAGCTGTGATCCTCTTCGCTCTCGGGGTCTTCGGATTCATGTTCGCAGATAAAATGGACGAGAGCAGCGATATGCCGACCACAGTAAAAAAGGTTTATGTCTGCGATTCAAGTTCGATCAAAGGTGTCTCCTATGACAGTCTCTGTCAGACGGACAATGAGTTTTATAAAGATGTTGTTTTTGAAAATCTTGACTGTACGGCAGAAGAGGCAGTGGAAAAAGCTGCGGCCGACGGAGATCATACTCTTGTGCTCGAAGTTAAGGATGACGAAAACGGAGAAGATTTCCGTGCCAGAATTATAAAGCCTGAAAACTTTGATGATTCAGACAAGCAGGCAAAGCGCTTTGCCACTTTTGTTGATAACAACATCGGATATGTACTGAGTGATGCGGCCGGTCTTACGGAAGCTCAGAATACAGAATACTTTACAGATACAAAAATCGAAACAAGTGTTGTCGGTGAGGATGAAAGTTCGTTTGCCGATCACATGATAAAGAACGTTATTCCGCTGCTTTCCGGTATCATTCTCTACATGATGCTCTGTATCTACGGTCAGGGCGTGGCAAGATGCATCGTAGTTGAAAAGGACTCGAAGATGATGGAGTCACTGCTTGTTTTTACGAAGCCGTATGACCTTATTTTCGGAAAGATACTCGGCATGTATTTCGCAGCCATTCTTCAGTTCTTTGTCTGGATAGCAGCAGCTGTTGCAGGCGTGGCGGCCGGTGTGTCCGGTTCTGCTGCTGCCGGAAAGGCAATAGGCAAAGTTCTTGAGAAGTTCTCGGCTCAGGGCGGATTTACGGTTCCGGCTGTAGTGACCGGCATTATTGCGGTTGCCATAGGTTTTCTGCTCTACATAGCGCTTGCCGCATTCACGGGTTCATTTGCGTCAAAGACTGAGGAGATAAGCAACTATTTCGGTATTTACACCATGGCAGTTGTTGCCTGCTGGATGTTCCCGTACTTCAATCAGTTAAACGGCAACGATCATATGCTGAAGATCCTCCGTTACGTTCCGTTCACAGCGCCGTTTACCGTTCCTGCCGATATTATAGTCGGAAATATAACGATGCCGACAGCACTGATCAGCATCGTGCTTATGGTGATCGCCACTGCTGCAGTGGTTTTCCTTGCAGCGAAAGTATACAAGCTCCTCGTCCTTTACCGCGGAGAACCGGTTAAGATAAAGGACGTAATAAAGATGCTCCGCAATGCTAAAAAGAGCAAAGCATAAGTACTGATCAAACAGGAAATCCGGCTTCGCCGGATTTCCTGAGGCGGGATTTGCATGGCTTCGCCACGGAACAGTATTTCCTGAAAAAAGAAAAGCTTCGTACCGTAAAAGGTGCGAAGCTTTTTTTGCTGTGAATGAATTATTTCAGATCAGTGTAAAGATTGTGCTGAATACAGGAAAATCTGTTCACTGATCAGGAAAGTTAATGAGTTGAAACTTTCAGATCACCTGTGCTGAAAACCTTCTCAGTTTTCGGACGGTGTGTTTCTGCATCTTCTGCCTGATGTGTTCCTTCCACTGAAAATACTATGTCATCAATATCTTCGACAGAGTCAATTCTGATCGTTTTCAGTTTTTCTTCAGATAACCAGAAGTCAAAGATACCTTTTGATTCCGGATATAATATTGTATGCTGGTACGGTTTGATATCCTTGCCGTTGATCTTAAATGAATCCAGATCAAAGTCGATTATTTTATCTGTATTGTTTTCAAAATAAACTTCAATATTCATTGAGTTATCGTAGCGGCTTGAATATTCTGTTCCGTAGTAACCAATCCTTACACCGTTCTGATCGAATAAGATCGTATCCGGTACAAAAGGTTCGTTGTCAGCAGTGTTCTTCGTTTCAACTGTGATCTTTTCCGATGTTTCGATCACTTTGTAGTCTGTTTTATTCTCGGCTTCAAACCACAGGTCGATATTGTTTATGTTTTCAATATTCAGTTTTTCAAGTATATCCAGGTCAATGTAAACAGCGTCAGTGGCTGAACTTTTTTGGGGTACGGTCTCATAAACAGATGCGTTAACATCATAACCGTTTATGAGAACTTTATCAGTTCTTATAAGAATATCATTATCGGATTTGTTTTCAATCTGAAGCTGAAGCTTTGCGCTGGAGGAGAAACTGCTGTCGTGGATGATGTTCAGAGTGGAGACCTTCACAGTGTCCGTTTCCCAGATGACCTCAGGTTCCTTTATGTTGTTCAAAGGATTGAAAGTATATTCCTTAGGCGTATAGTTATCACTGTAGCTGTGGTTCCGCGGAGAAGGTCCGTGTCCAATTTGCTGACCGATTTTAGCACCAGCTATGGTGATACCGGCTATTGCTGCGATCATTACGGCTATTCCTGCAGCTACGATATGCCCCGTCTTTTTATTATTTTTCATGCCGTTAATGTTAGTGTTATTTATACTTCCGTTATTATCCGCTGCAGGAGTTCCTGAATTTACAAATCCTACAGCATTGGCGTTTTCAGCTGTATATACCGGAGGAACACTGTTCTGCGCGGCATTTGTCTGTGCGTTCGGGACAGGATCATCAGCATACGGTGATATAGTCTGACCGTAACTCTGAGATGTCACGCCCTGTGCTGTGTTCCGGGCAAAGCTCTGGTTATTCATAGGATTCGGATCGTAATTCTGACCACCGTTAAATCCTGCTTCGCCGTTATATCCGGCTGGAGGAGGGTTTATACCAGGAGTATACGGATCATAATCAAAATTCGGGTTCTGGGAACCGCATCCCGAGCAGAAACGGGTCTTGCTGTCAAGCGGCTTGCCGCATTTCATACAGAATAAATAGTCCGGATTGCTTTTTCCGCAGGCCGGACAGAAACGGTCGTCATTATCAAGAAATTTACCGCATTTAACACAATACATTTATTCAGAACTCCTTTTTTAAGTGTTAAAAATATTTTATCATATAATATACAATTAATCAATGATTATTTTGTTGTTTTGGTATAGAAAATACGTTGACAGGGACGCTGTTAAGTGGTAAAATCTATATAGTCCGCTTTTGGACGGGACGTACATAATAATATATATAAAGGATGATCTGTAATTGAGTAAGTTCAGAAAACAGCACATGAAGATCCAGTGGCACGAGCTCCTCGATGAGGAAAATGAGGAACTGGCAGCCGAAAATGCGTCGCTTAAGGAAAAGGCCACTCTGGTCGGACGTGTCGGACTTATGATGCTTGCATCCGGTACCGGAGCGTGGAGAGTGCGCGCGTCGATGAACAAGATATCCCGTGCTCTCGGCATCGTCTGTAACGCCGACATAGGTCTGCTTTCCATTTCATACACCTGCGTGGAAAACGGTGAAACCTACACCAATGCCATATCGATAAACACAACTGGTGTAAATACTGACCGGCTGAATGCCATCGAGTTTTTTGCCGACAGCTTTACGGAGCGGGCGGGGAAGTATTCGGTAAAACAGTTCCACAGGATCCTCGACAAGATCGAAAGCATGCCGGCCAACTATAAGGCATGGAATCTTTCACTTGCAGCTGCGTTTGCGTGCTGTGCGTTTACGTTCCTTCTCGGCGGCGGTCCTGCTGAAATGCTGTTTGCGTTTTTCGGAGCGGGAGCAGGGCAGTTCGTGCGCAAGAAACTTATTGAACATCATATAACTCTGCTTGCCAACGTTGCCTGTGCAGTTGCCGCGTCCTGCTGCACCTACGTTATTCTTATAAAACTTGCCGAGATGTTTTTCGGCATTTCCGAGGCACATCAGTCCGGATACATCTGCTCGATGCTTTTTGTGATACCGGGATTTCCTCTTATCACCGGCGGCATCGACCTTGCAAAGCTTGATCTTCGTTCGGGTCTTGAACGTCTCACCTATGCCTTCCTTATAATAATCACGGCAACACTGACCGGATGGCTGGCGGCCTTTTCCTTCAGGTTTACACCGGCAGATTTTCCGGAGCTTTCAATTGATCCTGTGCTCAAGCTCGTTTTCAGAATGGCGGCAAGTTTTGCGGGTGTGTACGGATTCTCCTTCCTTTTCAACAGTACAAGAAAGATGGCTCTCACAGCGGGAATGATAGGAATGCTTGCAAATACGCTTCGTCTTGAACTTGTTGATTTCACATCCGTTCCGGTAAGTGC
>CADAPI010000165.1:6146-9861 GCA_902789705.1 uncultured Ruminococcus sp. | reverse complement strand
TTCAGTTACTAAAAACGTTACCATAGCAAGCAGCCCTAATACAGGCGATGACAGAAGTCTTGTTCTTTTATTATCAGTAATGGGTTCTGTGGTCGTTATCGCTTTTGCATCAAAGAAAAGAAACATGTTCACAAAGTCAATGTGTATTCTGTTATGCATGACCTGTGCTGCTGCGTTTGATCCTGTTGATGCATTTTCAGCTGCAGCCCAGCGTGTAACTGCTAACGTGGTAAAAACAATCACGGTAGATGACAAGCAGTACAGTATTGTGCTTAATGTAAGCTTCGATGAATTTGATAATGGTCAGGATTCAGATAACGACGGTCTTACCGACAGCTATGAGTACAATATACTGCAGACTGACCCGCTTCTTGCTGATACCGATGATAACGGCACTTCAGACGGAGAAGAAGACTATGAAGGCGACGGACTCAGCAATGCTCAGGAATATGCGTACAGTACAAATCCGTTCAGCGGTGATACTGATAATGACGGATTCCCTGACGGTTATGAAGCATCAAACGGTATGGATCCGCTTACATTTAATGACATCGTAATCGATGATAGTATCGCATCTGCGATGAGCGATTATACAGAGTACGATCTTGAAGTGCTCAATAATACCGAGAAATATCCTCTTGAGATCTATAACAATGAGAATGGAAAAGTAGAGAGAATCAACGGAGTATATTCTGAAAATTCAATATACTCGGTACAGGATGCGTTGTATTCTCTTTATAATATTAAAACCCTCCTTGGAATAGAAGATCCTGAATCGGAACTGAAATTTAACAAAGCTGTGTTCACCTCTGTATCTACATCATATTCTTTCATTCAGACTTATAATGATGTTGAGGTATCCGGCAGAAATATAATCGTTACCTGCAGAAAAGACGGAAGTATCGTATCTGTATATTCGTCATATATTAACCGTGATAAGTTTGAAGGTATTGATACAGTTCCTGCAGTTACAGAAGATCAGCTGAAAAGCATTGCAGAAAAAGAGGCAGGAAAAGAGGTAAATGTTATCTCATCAGAGCTTGTTATAGATGCTGATGAAGCGCCTGTGTTAGTGTATGGAGTACTGACAGGTGAAAGTGATTTGTACAGGATCGATGCTCATACAGGTAAAGTTTTGTCCGTAGAAAACAACTACGGTGTAAGTTTCTTTGATGGCGGTGATATAACTGCAATTGATGAAAACGGAGACGAACAGACAATTAAAGAGGGCACCTATTTTGATTATTATAATGGATACGAAAAAAAAGCATACATGTGTGATATGTCGAAAAAACTGTATGTAGTCGACTGGGGTCAGAAACCAATTGATAAAAATTACAAAAGCATGGAAAAAATGCTTGAAGCCGGAGTTTTTCCAAATATAAAAGATACAGTGGCATATGACGGAAATAAATTGACATGGGATGAAACTTCAGTATCAGCTTATATAAATCTCCGTTTTGCTTATGAGAGATACAGAACATTGGATCCTTCGTATACGGGGATTGATGGAAAAGGAGGAAGAGCAGTACTTTTCACTCATGCCGTTGGCAAATATGATAACGGGATGAAGATTACTGACAATTCACGTTACGAGGAAAAACCTTACGATTACATTATGGTTTACAATGCCTCGGGTTATACTTTGGACGAAAATGGAAATAAAAAATATATCACAAAAGCCTCTGACAAAGGCACCATATGCCATGAATATGGCCATGCTATTTTTCATCATCTATCCAATGTGGATTTTGAAAAATATAATGATTCTGAATCCTTAGCTGAACGTTTTGTGAAAACAGTGAATGAGGCATATGCTGATATTTTTAGCTGCTGCGCAAATGCAACATGGATGCAGGATTCATATCCTGGAAGAAATATTCCGGATCCTCATGCTTCATACAATCCGCTTTTTGTTGGCGATGTTAAAGAGTTCCCCCTTTATGATTCATCTGGCTTGCCGCTTATTGATACTTCTTCAATTTTGCCAAAGCAGAAGACCATAATCGCATATGATCCTGATTTCAAGGAGCCTCACCAAAATTCAACGATAATTTCTTATGCAGCATATCTGCTGAATACGAAGTATAATTATTCATTTAACCAGATATATGCGTTGTTTTACGGATCACTTCCTCAGATTGGTAATTGGGTTTGTGGTTTTGATCAAATTGAGAGTTCACTTATTTCATCAGCACGTGCTCTTAATTATACCGAAGAACAAATCAGTGGGATTTATCAGGCTTTCAAAGAAGTCGGAGTGGAGCCGGTAAAGGCAGGTACGCAGCTGTGGATAATGGAAGGTGGAAATCCGCTCAGCAATGTTGATGTTACATTGACCAATTACATCAATGAAACAACGCTTACTACGGACAGCGATGGTTATGTTAAATTTGATGATCTGCCTATAGGGACCTATGGAGTGAAATTATCTCTTCCAGGTCGTGAGCCGATTTATGCAGCAAATATTAATGTACATATGATTGCCAATTGGCCAATGGTAATTGATATACTATCTGCAGGAACAGAATACAACTGGGATCATTATGATCATTTTTACTATCCAGAAAATTATGGATCAACTCTGAAAAAACATATTGAAATCTCTGATACTGATATAAAAATGACCGGATATACAGAGGCTGGGTTCAAGGATTTTCTGCTGACACATGAAAATGATGATCCGGATTCATTTGTACATTGTAACCATAAGACAATCCTCTTTAATCTTGGCCGTGACGATGCCGACTGGCATAGCATGGAAGGCGGAGGTCTGCTGTTTGATGTAAGTATTACCGATGCGACAGCAGAAAGCAACAGTAAAATGACGGCACACTGTTTACTGATTACAAGTGACGGATTGAAATTATACTCTCTGAATGACATTGATATGGTTGATTTCAAAAACGGTAAACTGGGCAATATTTCGAATATAGGTACGGAGCTGGGATCATGGTATTATGATAGTGGTTCTGTTATGGAAGATCATTCATTTTCTATAGATATTGACAAATGGCACAAAGAGAATCTGTCTATCTGGGATGGCGATAAGCTCATTGTTGACAACATTGAGTTAGCAGATAAGCTTGCTGGAGACGATTATGGTCCTATAACAAGCCATTCAGCACATTGCTGTAGTCAGGTATCATGGTTCAACTTCTCTGATATATATATGGTTCACACTTATTTAAAGGATATATTTTAAATAAGATATAAAACAGAGGATATAAAAAGGTAGGCTGCAAAAGCAGCCAATTGAAAGCATGGCATCCCGCCACACGGGATGCCATTTTTGTGCTTTGTCGAAGAACAAAAAATTCCTGTTGCTAATGCTCTGAAAATGTTGTATACTTAAATATATAGTGAATGCACAAAAGATTTTTAACAATGGAAAGCTGGAATAAAAAATGGCAGGAACTACTCATGAAGTAGAAGACAAGAAGTTAATTGATGAAATAAAGGAAGATGCTGCGAAGGCGGCTGCCGAGCTTGTGAAGGAAGGAAAACTTCACCGCGGACAGATCGTTGTTATCGGATGCAGTACAAGTGAAACTCTTGGTGAGAATATCGGAAGCTGGTCTGTTCCGGAGGCCGGAGAGGCTATTTACGACGGGCTCATGTCGGTTTTCGGGAAAGAGGGTATCTTTATTGCGGCGCAGTGCTGTGAGCATCTTAACAGGGCGATAATCACGGAAAGGGAAGCTGTTCCTTTTGC
>CADAPI010000165.1:0-6123 GCA_902789705.1 uncultured Ruminococcus sp. | reverse complement strand
GGAGGTTCATTTGCAACTGCGGCATATAAAAAGATGAATGATCCGGTTGCAGTCGAGGAGATACGTGCTGACGGCGGTATCGATATCGGAGGTACGCTTATCGGTATGCATCTGAAGAAGGTTGCCGTTCCGCTCAAGCTTAAGCAGGATCATGTGGGCAGAGCCCATGTAACTGCGGCCCGTGTACGTCCGAAGTTTATCGGCGGCGACAGAGCTGCTTATGACGAGAAACTGAAATAATATATAAATATGAAAAGGGGTTATTGAATGGATATCAAAGGAATACTTTCAACATGCGATCATACTCTTCTGAGTCAGACGGCAACATTCGAGGATATCAAGGCACTGTGCGATGATGCGATAAAGTACGGGACTGCATCGGTCTGCATTCCGCCGTGCTATGTAAAACCGGCAAAGTATTATGTCGGAGACAGGATGAGAATATGTACCGTGATAGGGTTCCCGAACGGAAACAGCACCACTGCCTCCAAGGTTTTTGAAACGGAGAATGCAGTGGAAAACGGAGCCGATGAGATAGATATGGTCATCAACATCGGTATGCTGAAGGCGAAGGAATATTTCTACGTTCTTGACGAGATACGCTCAGTTAAAAGGGCGTGCGACGGCAGGATCCTTAAAGTGATCATCGAGACATGTCTTCTTACTGAAGAAGAGAAGATCAAGATGTGTGAGCTCGTGACGAAGGCCGGTGCAAATTTCATCAAGACCTCCACCGGATTTTCGACCGGAGGTGCAACCTTTGAAGATGTAAAGCTTTTTGCAAAGCATGTCGGACCGGGCGTAAAGATCAAGGCAGCCGGCGGTATAAAAACTGTTGAAGACGCAAAGAAGTTTATTCTGCTTGGCGCTTCAAGACTCGGAACGAGCCGTCTTGTTAAGATAGCAAAGGAAGAGGAAGCAGATGATCACGACTCCGGCAGCTCATGGGAGTCAGTCAGTGTTCTCGATGTTGATATGGATGAAAGCGATGATGAAGGTTCAGACTTCGACAGGCTGACGGAGTGACCGGCGTTTCCGTGATAATGTAAAACCAGTATATCTTCGATATGCATATGTGCTATCGGGATATGCTGGTTTTGTTGTTTTCCGGATATCAGCGGTTCCTGGTATTCGATCTTCTGTCTGTGAATTGTTTATATATTTCCGGCAGTGTTTTGTGCACATGTACAAAGTTGAATTTTTCTTCAAACATTTCGTCCGGTACGGATGTTATAATATATGAAAGCTTTCAGAATAAGGGGTGATTCCTATAAATACAGATGAGCTGGAACGTTTGATCCGACGGACGGGCGAAGGCGATATGGATGCTCTCGAAACTCTGTACAAAGAGCTGAAAGACAGCATTTTCGGCCTTGCGCTTATGTATACAAAATCGTTCAGCGATGCTGAGGATATAGTTCACGACACATTCCTTGCAGTATGGAAAAACTCATCTGAATTTAAGAGGGGAGCTCCAAAGGCGTGGATAATGAAGATAGCAAGGAATATTTCGCTGAACTTTATTAAAAAACAGAGCAGAAGCAGGGAACTCGATGAGAATTTCGCATCGGAGGATTTTTGCGGGAAAAGCGAGGATTCCGTAATGCTTATGAATCTGCTCAAACATTTGAAAGAGTCCGAGAGGGAGATAGTAATGCTGCACGCGCATGGATACAGCCATGAGGAAATTGCGAAGATAACCGGCAGACCGGGGGCAACTGTCCGCTGGAAATACAGCAATGCTATCAAAAAACTGTCGGAAATATCCGGAGGCGAAAAATGATGAATGAAAAAGAAATCCTCACTCAGATAAAAAAAGAGTGCAGATCATTTTCACCAGATAATTTTGAAAGAATAAAAGAAAGTATTTCAGATAATTACGAAAATGCTGAGGTAATTTCAGCTTCCGAAGGGGTTAGGTTTGACAGGAATATATTTATAAGGTTTGCAGTCGCAGCGGCGGTGCTTTTCTTCCCGGTTTCATTTGCTGTAAAGTATCTTGTGACCGATAATACCGGTAACGGCGGAAATGACTATGAACTTATGGTGCCTGCTGTATCGGTGACAGAGGAAACTTCGACGGTTACTGAGAAGACGGAGGGTTCGGTAACATATGATACTGATTCTGAAAAGCAGAACGTATTTGAAACAGGCGTTACTGCTCCTTCCGAAAGTGAAGTAACTGTTCCGAAAGCGACAGAAGCCGTACAGGTGATCGCTGAAAACGTGACGCATAAACCTAAGGAAACTGAAGGTCAGGTAAAGGCTACTGAAACTCAGGTAAAACTCACTGAAGTTCCGGCAAAGGTTACAGACAGTCCTGTACAGGTAACTGAACCTGAAAATCAGATCACAGACGCACCGTTCACTACGGCAGAGGAACCTAAAGTCGCTGATGCCGTAACGGAAACAGAGGTTCAGCCTGGAGGGGCTGGCATCGCATCACCGGGCAGCGCATCTTTCACATCCGAACTTAAGCTCGTACCGGGATTTACCGATAAGATCTACCGTATTAAATTTGATGCCGACAAGACTGACGGAAGTGAGAAAGTCTACAGCGTATCCGGCAGAAACTACAGAGTAAAGTCACCGGATGCCTATACCATCTGCATTTACGACGTTATCATCTACGGATACGATTACTTTGATTTTCTGAAAAAAGGTGACTATGTTCTGAAAACAGAATACGAGTACACGACCGATGAATACTTTGCGCTTGATGAGCAGGTGCTTTCGATGGAAGAACTGATGTCTTCAGGTTTTGAAGCGACAGAGGATTAATGGAGGAATATGAAATGAAAACAAAAAAATTTACAGCATTTCTTGCAGCGATCGTCATGACTGCCGGTCTTACCGGAAATATGTATGCAGGTGCCGAGACGAATGCCGGTAATGACGGAGCAGATTTTTCCGTGGAACGCAGTTATATGTACTCATGGCCGGGCGATGACGGAAGTTACGCCGTGCTTTCCGGTGAGATAACATCGGATGACAGTATATTCGCGATAAAGCCGGTTTACGATGACAGGAAAGTAAAGGTCATAAATAAGCTTTCGAGTGAGTCAACGGAATATCTGGTACTTCCGGAAGGCTGTATGACGACGGAATACGACGCATTTTCAGACTGTAAGTCACTGAAAGCTGTCAGCGTTCCGGACAGTGTTAATGATATATCGATTCTGGATAAGAATGTCGCCATTGTGGGAAACAAGGGTACATACGCTGAATTCTTTGCCCGCAGAAATGAAAATGAGTTTATCCTTTCAGGTGATACCGATCTGGACGGAAAGATCGGAGCTGCTGACATTGTCGGCGGGATGCTCTATCTGACCGGACAGGAGGATTTCGAAAGCGATATCTCAAAAGTTGCTGCGGATATTAACAAGGACGGAAAGATCAATATCATCGATCTTATCAGGATAAAGAAAAGTGCCGTTTCCGGCAGCTATGATGATATTCTCGGTGACGATATCCTTGCGGCTCCTGCGTATGATAATCTGTACGCAAATGCTGATCAGGATGATATATCAACATATATTGATTTTGTAACCGGATTTACAGACAACGTTCTTCTGAATACGGATGATGAAAAGGGCGGCAGCAACAGGATCTATTCACCTCTCAGCATTTACATGGCATTTTCAGTGCTGGCGGACTGTACCGAGAATGAAAGTCTTGAAGAGTTTAAGGAGCTGCTGTGTTTCTCAGACAAGGAAGAACTGAGAAAGAACAATCGCGATATGTTCGGTTCACTTTATTTTGATGAATTCAGCAGATACTGCCGCATGACCAATTCGATCTGGCTTGACCGCAGTTTCACTTTTAAGGAAGACATGTTAAAAAATCTTGCAGAGAACTACTACACAGCTTCATTTGTCCGTGATTTTAGCTCGCAGCCTGACTGCGACGAGATCTCGAACTGGATCTACCAGAACACTTCCGGAAAATTCAGTCCTTTTATCAAAGCAGACGGACCGGATGAAAATACGATGCTGAAGATAATCAATACCGTGACTTTCAGGGAAAAATGGTCAAAGCATTTCTACGGCAGTAAAGAAGGTACATTCCACGGCAGCAACGGCGATATAAACTGCATGTTCATGCACGGAGAAGACTTAAACGGACACATTTATGAGGATGAAGATTTCACGACCTATTCGAAAAATTTCTATGACGGATATCAAATGAAATTCGTTCTTCCTGCAGAAGGAAAGAGTGTGGATGACATTATTTCCGACAGTGAAGTTATGAAACGTGTTCTTACATCGGGAGTCGGAGAAGATAAAAACGTTATCGCTGATATACCGAAATTCAGTTCCGAATCGAAGTTTGACCTTGTTTCCACACTTATGGAAGCAGGTGCTTCAAAAGTATTTACAGATATCGACATAGCACCGCTTATAGACCTTGAAGATAACGGCGTTGATACAGCAGGTATAAATCAGATCGTTCATGAAGCAGTGATCGACGTGAATGAAGACGGATGCGAGGCAGCGGCTTATACAATGATATCGTTGACACCGACTGCATGTGCACCGGAGAACTATGAATTCACCGCCGACAGACCATTTTTCTACTACATTACCAACAGTGCCGGAACACCGGTCTTCGTTGGTATCGTAAACGATCCGACACAGAAATAAAATACAGTGAACGAATAAAGATTTCAGTTCATTAAAAAAAAGAAAGTAAAATATATAAAGATAAAAACAACAATAACGTAAAATTCTATTTTTATAAAAGCTGACTGACACTGTAGTATTGCCCTGATAATAATGCTTTTGTCATGGCGTAGATAAGGAGGAATTTCTATGAATAAAAGAATTATAAGCGCAGTTTTATGTTTTGCAATGTTAATTCAACCAGGCAGCATGGGCTTGGTTATGGCAGAAAATCAGGAAGGAACAGAGACAGTTTCAGAAGAGAAGGTAATGAATTCTTCAAAACTTTCTGCTGAGCTTCGTGAATTGGTGAATTCTGAAGCTGATAATATCAGAATCATTATTGAGGGAGCATCAATTGATGAGGATGAATTATCCGTTCGTATTGAGGAAAAAATCGGTGATGCTTATGAAAAGATCGAAGCAGAATATGTTCCGCCGTCACAGGAAATACTTGATGAACTGGAAGCTGCTAAAGCCAGATCAGCCGAGGAATACCATGATTTACTTTTAAAGTATCACATGGATCTGACTGCAGGTTCCAGAGAGATCGAACGTAAGAAAACTCAGTTATCATCGGCAGCAAGAAGAGAAGCAATACAAGAATATTTAAATGACTGGCGTGAGGAGATATTCAAAACAGCAGGTATTGATGAAGAAACTGCAGATGTATCTGCAAGCAAGCTGATTTCTTCGATATCATGTGTTGTAAATGCTGAACAGGTAAGGAAGTTATCTATGATCGACAGTATTCAGCAGATTTCTGTTCCGGATATGACAGCAGCACCTCGTCCTACTGTTTCACCGACTGAACCTGTAAACAAAGCAACTTCGGAGCCGATAATCTTTGATCCAAGCACACCAATGCCGACACATACCACTGCACCTGCTTCACCTCTGCCGACTAATCAGAACGGAGCTGTATACGGAGATATAAATGACGATAAAGTAGTGGATATAAGTGATCTTACAATGTTGTCTCTTGTACTGATAGGTGATGTCGATTTAACAGATTATATGAAGTCAGTAGCTGATTTTGACGGTGACATTGCAGTTACCATCGCCGACCTCGCAAGACTCAGACAGTATCTTTCAAAGAAGATAGATTCTCTTACTGACGATAAAGATACTGAGACTGTGGAGCAGGAAAAGGAAGTAAAATATAGCGCAGCAATTTCTGTACGTGTAACTGTGGATTACAGCATAGATGAATATCCGCAGCACCAGATAATCACAGACCGTGCCGGATTTGAAGCACTGTACAATGAAAAACAGAGCCTTGAAATAGAGAAAACCGGTTTCTACAGCGGTGGTATTTTTCCGATATTAAACGATAAATACACAGATGAATGGTTTGAAACAAATAAGCTGTATGTAGCCTATCCGGGCAAAGGCGGTCCGACATCAACGAGATATAAGGTTGAAAAGGTAACTAACAAAGAAGTGACTATTTATCAAAATC
>CADAPI010000164.1 GCA_902789705.1 uncultured Ruminococcus sp. | reverse complement strand
GTACTTTGCACCGATCATTTCTGCAGTCATAAGTGCAACGAATGATCCGCATATACCGTTGAACAGTCCGAGAAAGATGCTCGGCATTGCGGCAGGCACACCTATTTTAAATATTTTATGAATGTTCTTTGCACCGAGGGTGGATGAAACTTCAAAGTAGGAATTCTTTACGTTTGAAATACCGCTCGAAGTAAGCACAACTGTCGGGAACCATACTGAAATACCTATGATGAAAGCACTCGCGCTGCTTGCCTTTGCAAATACAACAAGCAGGATAGGAATCCAGGCTGTTGACGGAATAGGACCGAGTATCCTGATGATCGGATTGATCCAGTAGGCAGCAGTTTTGCTGAAACCGACTGCAATACCCATGAAGAAGCCGATTATAAGTCCGCCGAAAACGCCCTTGAAAAGGAGCTGCATTGAGAATGCAATACATTTTCCGATAAGCTCTCTGTCCTCGACCAGTGTTCCGAAAACGCGGTCAAGTGCCGGGAAATAGAGCACAGGAAGAAGAGCAGTTTTTACTGTAAGTATGTTGAGAATATTGAAGAAAAGAATTACACCGGCAAGGAAAAGCGCACGGTAAAACAGCGGATTTTCCGGTTTCTTTTTCTTCTTTTTGTTTACTGCGTTTCCGATGAGCGCACCTGCATAGTAGATCACCGTTACGATAATTACCAGATATGCAAAGTACGGATGTGCCGATTTCTGATGCAGCGATGAATCAGGAACGCCAAACGCAACAGCGACTGCTGCAGCTGCAGAGATCAGCGGCAGCAGAGCATTTATTTTTTTCATTGAACATTACCCCTTATTTTCTTTCTGTATCTGCTGTGTCTGCACCCGGAGAAAGCTTTGATCTGTCGATCTCAGCACCAACAGGAGCGTGAAGCAGTTTCTTGTAGTATGCTCTTGCCTGATAAAGAGCACCGGCAGGATTATGAGCAAGCAGTCTGTCTTTTGTTATGAGAGTTGTAGTAAGACCCTTTGCGTATTTGTAGAAAAGGCTGTCATGACCTACGCAGAGACCAACTACAACGTTAAGGTCAACCTTTGCCTTTGCAAGAAGCTTTGCCTGCATTATAGGGTTACACATTACAGGACCGGTGATACATGTGAATTCTTCCCTTACACCGATATCAACCTTGTTCTGTGAGCCGACTTTACAGCTGATGCCGTAAACTTCAAAACCGTTGAGTCTGAGGATACGTGCAAAAATTCTGCTTTCCTCGATAAGGCCGACACAGGTAGCAATACCGATCTTCTTTGCACCTATACGTCTTGCAAATTCAATGATCTCCTCAACTCTTGTGTACTTGCCGTAGAATTCGCCTTCGATCTCGGCAGCTATAACTGCTACCTTTTTATTGATCCTGCTTTTTTCATAAAGAGCAGCAACTTCATTTATTTCCTCTTCAGTAAGTTCAGCTGTCGGACAGAATTCAGGATATTTACCCTTTCTTGTAAGACAGTTCATTACGCCGCAGTCTGCGCAGCTCATACAGGTATTTTCTTTAGCCATGATATATTCTCCTTTTTAATAAATATAACGAAACAATGATAAAGCCGGACGGGAAGACCGCGGGGCTCTGCCCCGTCCCCGCGCTGATTTATAAATCAGCGTTTCTGTAATTATACGTTTTCCGATGATCTGTCTCCCAGATCTATCACCCTGTCCGCGCTTTCAAGAAGCATCGGATCGTGTGATGCAGCCAAAACAGTTGTTCCACTGCTGTTTACTTCCTTAAGCATATCTCTGACTATTTCGGCACTTTCCCTGTCGAGATTCGATGTCGGTTCGTCAGCAATTATTATTTCCGGTTCCGTGACAAGAACTCTTGCAAGCATTGCCCTTCTGTATTCCCCGCCGGATATCTGTGACGGATATGAACCGAGAAGGGATGTGAGCGAAAGCCTTTCTGCAATTTCCTCTGCTTTTTGTTTATCGGGTTTCTTCTTTGCAGTATATGCCGGAAACAGGATATTCTGCCAAACGGTCAGTTCCGGAAGAAGAGCATTCTTCTGCATCATATAACCGATAACACCGCTCCGGAGAGCTGTGCGCTCTTTTTCGGAAAGCTTTGAAATGTCGGTACCCTTTATGAAGACCGATCCGCTGTCTGGACGGAGCATACCAGTAAGGATATTTAAAAGTGTTGATTTTCCGCATCCGGATGCTCCTGCAAGTGCAGCCATCTCACCCTTTTTTACTGTTATGTCCGTGCTTTTAAGCCCGTTTTTCCCGAACAGCTTTGTAATATTTTTTCCTTCTATCATGTCTGTTCCTCCATCAGCAGTGCCGGCTCAGTCCGGAGTATTCCGGCAAAGGTTACTGAGACCGCCGCTGCAAGCATCACAAGATCAATGCCGAGAGTTCTGGCAGCAAGTGAAATGGCTCCGGCCGGTGAAATAAGCTTGTACGGCATATCGAGTGCGGCCTTTACCTGTTCGTGAAGCGGAAGCAGGATAATGCATATAAGTACCATACCCGCTGCAGCACCGGCTGCAAAAAGAAGAAGATACTCGAAAGCGAAATATTTAAGCACCCTGCTCCGCGGACATCCTGCCGCAAGCATGCTTCCGGCAATTCTGCGGCGCTGTCTGAAAGTGAGCGTTACCATTGCAAACAGGGAAACGACAGCAATAATAACTGCACATGCTGAAACAATGCCTACCAGATGTGACATGAGATCAATGTGGCTTTTAAGATCTGCCGAAAGTTCATCGACAGGATAAACCTTTGCTTCGGTGCCTTCAAGAGCTTCGTTCATACGTTTGCTCACTGCGCTTATGTCAGCATCTTTTTCAAGCTTTACAAGAAGCATTGAAACAATACCTGTTTTCTCGCCGAACATGAATTTATACTGTGAGGATGCAGTTATTTCATTCGCTGCGGAATACGGTATAAAAATACTGTTGTCATATCCCATTCCTGTTTCTTCAAGTATTCCCGCAATGGTGAAATCCCGTCCGAACAGTGTTATTGTATCGCCCTTTGCAAAATTTCCGCCTGACCCTGCAAGAGCTTCATATCCGTTTAACTCATGAGACCCGCCTGACCACTGAGATACAGCAAAATCTGTTTCAGGATCAAACGCAACTATCTGTATTCCCTCCTCAGCACAGCAGCTGAGTGCCAGAGTTTCCATGTAAAGCTGAGGTGTGACTGTTTCTGTTCCTTCTATATCATTAACACGTGACATGACATCGTCTTTGAACATAATCGAACAAGCCTTTCCCTTGAAAAGCATATCACGTGTGGTGTCAAGATAAGATTCCGGAACGATCATCATGTCAGCATATGACCTTCCGTAAAGTTTCTGCGAACCGTTTTTAAGATTTTCCGTGAACATTCCTGTTCCGAAAAGACATGCTGTAATAACAAAGAACAGAAGAAAAATAACAGCGCTTCTGAATCCGCTTCTTGATATTACCTGCAAAACGTATTTACCTGTTTTCATTACTGATCACTTCTTTTCAATATTAGTATTTCCGGATGGGAAAATTCAGGATCAGTTTTCCTGAATCTGTTTTTTTCCGGACAAAAATATAAGGGGGGCTTAAAGCCCCCCTCCAAGTTTCTTTTATTGTAATTGATCAGGAATAATGCAAATTTACAAACAAACATGATTATTCCGTATGATACAGGGATACACCTGAAGTATGTCCTGAATAAAACTAAACCAAACTAACGCTACATCACCTATCAGAATGATATGATTATATCATAAATCTGGTTTATCCGTCAACTGTAAGAACTAACAAAATCCATCCCTGTTTTCATTTAAATTCCTGTTGACATGTTGAATACAGTAAAAACAAAACTTATTCTGATTCCTATATACTATTATAGTTTTTTACTATAACCATTCCTGTAAGCGACAAGCATCAGGATATAACTTTTATCTATAGCTGACAATAGTTAAGTGATATTGGTCAGATTATTGACTTTACGTAAAGGTTCGGGTTATAATAAATAGCAGACCAAACACACCAAACCTATAGAATAAATCAATTACTTTTAATATCTCCGGTCCGGACAAAGGCAACGCCCCCCTGTTTCCTCTTTCCGCCTGGACGATATTAGCAGGCCGCTTTAAAATTCATCACATACAGGAGTGATAAGATGACAAACAGGATATCATCTTCAGTAAACATTTTAATTTCTTCATTTCTTCTAGCAGCAGTTAACACTTTCTGCAAACCGTGTCACGGACTTATGACTATGCCGTGCGAACGCAGCACGCGTATAGCATGCGTAGCTCTGGCAGTGATAATCGCGGCAAGTATACTCCGCTTCTTTTTAAAAAAAGGCGCACAGGCTGCTGCAGTTGTAATAACAGTATTAAGCAGCATACTGCTCATACTTGCACCTGTGCTGGGAAAATGCAAAGTAGCATTTATGTCATGCAATCAGAAGACATTTCCCGCATTAAGAACAGGCGGCATATTTATTATAGTAATTACAGTGATATTTGCCCTCACAGGACTTGTAAACACATATCTTAAAAAGGATGCAGTAAACGGAGTGAGATCAGTTTGAAAAGAAAAATCATGGCGGTCGCAATACTCAGCATCATGCTCACCGGCTGCGGAAGCACGGAACAGACTGCTGTTCAGAATGATGCCGCGGAAACTTCCGCATTTTCAGAAACCGCGGCATCATCGGCCGAATCAACTATAAAGGAAGAATCCACAGCTCTTTCAGAAACTTCGGTTTCAGAAACAGTGACGTCGGAAACAACAGGTGCAGAAACATCAGTATCATCGGCTTCAGAACCTCAGAACACAGAAGTGCCTGAAACAGAAGTGGACAAAGCGGAGGAAAAAGGCGCTGAAGAGACAGCGGTGAACACTGAAGAACCGCCGGCTGAAGAAACCTTTCCGGTAACCGAAGCCGAAGAAGAAAGATTCTACGGTGTACTTATTGATGCAGACTGCAGCGATTTTGAAGATCCGCCGGCTCACGATCTTCCGTGCATGCTCATGGATGAATGCCGTGCAAGCGGATACGGTATCGACATCCTTCAGGATGACGGTACCTGGGTATTTTATATGTTTGACCAGAAAGGTCAGGAGCTTACGCTTGATTATCTGCTGAAAACCAAACGTAATGACAATCTTTATGCATATGTAACAGGGAAATTTGAGGGCGGTGTGATCATAGTGACAGGTCTTGAAGAAGCACCGTACTGATCATCATACCGGGAAACTTGATATGCAGTCAGCAACACAGTTTGCGGATCTGCAGGGCAATATAATTCATCAGGAGGCACTAAAAATGTTAAAAAAATTCTCATCAAAAATCAAAGCTTTTGCTTTTGCATCAGTACTCGCATCTTCACTGTTTACTGTACCGGCAGTTTCAGCAGCTGAAGAAGAAAACTCAGAAAATTTAGTTACACCTTACAGTGATCTGTGGAAAGGAAACATATCCGTAAAGGTCGGTGAACCTGTAAAGTGGTATGTAGATGTTCCGGAGGACGTAACTCCGAAGGGATGCGGCGGTACCATCAAGATTCCTGGTCTTGGCTGGGGCACGGACACTCACAACAAGGAAGAAGGACATCTTACTCTCAAACAGGGTGAAAACTTCGTTTACGAATTCACACCGTCAGAAACCGGAGACATTCTCTTCACATGCTGGATGGGTTCAGGATGCCACTATAATTTCATTCACGTTACTGAAGACGGAACCTATTCACTGCAAAAGCCGGGTGACGCTGAAAACATAAATGCTGTACGTGACGGCGATAATATAAATGTAAGTTTCAGTGCACCGGCTAACCCTGACAATGTTACAGTCAGAGGCTACAAGGTATCAGCAGTTGCTGATGACGGATCAAAAGTAAACGCATCAGGTACTGAAAGCCCGATCATTCTTAAAAATGCAGACAAGAGCAAAAAATATACGATCAGTGTTATAACACTCAGCAACGCAGGTAAAAGTGCAGGAACTGAAACCATCACACTTGATGCCGAAGTAGTCGGCGCTGAAGCAGGTGTTCCAGACGCACTTGACGGTCAGAAGGCTGCAGCCGCTCCGGAAGTAACGACAACTTCTGCAGAAACGACCACAGCAGCTGTGACAGAATCACCGACAGAAACGACTTCAGAAACTGCTCCGGCAGAAGTAAC
>CADAPI010000163.1 GCA_902789705.1 uncultured Ruminococcus sp. | reverse complement strand
CTTTTTTTGGACAGTTTAAAAATTTTAAAGGGAGAACATTCGCCGCAGCTAAAGTATTCTCCCTTTATGACTGATTTATTATGTTGTCCGCCAACGACCGTTCCATACGAACGGCATTGATATCAGGTTTATTATGTTGCCTGCCAACGTCCGACCCACATGTTCGGAATTAATATCGGATTTTTCCCGTGTCAGTCCACGTTAAAACTATCATAATACTAATATACTATGAATTGATTTATGTGTCAATCGAATTTTAAGGTTGTTGCTACTTTCACCGCTCCAGATATTCTTTTAAATCAGTAAGCCACTTCGGAATGTTTTGTCCTTTGGTAATAAGCTGCCCGTTACGGTATTCTGCTTTTTCCGAAAAGCCGTTTTCGTTATCGAAAAAGCGTACTTCATTACAGTACGGAAGTATTTTTGCAAGATCATCAAAACGATTCAGATAACGTCTTTCAACATCAGCTGAAGGTATATCATGCCCGCCTTTTTCAACACGGTTTTTTATACGTTTGATGCTCTCCTCTGAAGAACTTATTCCAACATAGTAAAGACGTATAAAATAATTAAGATTTCTGGCTCTCTGAATAGTTTTAAGCGTTCTGACACCTGAAAGAGTCGTTTCCTGTGTAAAATTTATTCTTTTATTCAGACAGTCATCTATCAGAGCTTTAGCAGCTTTCCCGCCTCTGATGTGGTCTCCGCCGGTTTCAGCGGTTATTTTATCGGTGTCTATTATTATTCCAAGTTCAGAACTTACAGCTGACAGAACCCCTGAAAGACTGCTCTTTCCGGAACCATTTACTCCTCCGATTATTGTATAAATATTCATGGTAATTATCTCACTTCCTGCAGCTGATCTCATACTATTATCTGATCCGGTGGTCAGTGCAGCTCGCCGCTCAGCAGCTTCACTGCAGTTTCCTCAAGCTTCTTCCGGGCTTCTTCCGGCGGGCAGTCAAGAACACAGCCGGCGGCGTTCAGGTGTCCTCCTCCGCCGTAGACTTTACACATTAAATCGGCAGCGAGAGTGCCGGTTGTACGTACCGAACACCTGGATGTACCGTTTTCGAGTTCGCGGATGGTTATGCCGATCTTTACTCCTTCTATCTGTTCGACGAAGGAGTTGATGCTTTCGAGTTCGGAAAGAAGGATGCCGGCTTTTTTCAGTTCCTCCTGTGTGATCACACCTGTTACTATCTGTCCGTCGTTTATAAAGTGAAGACTGTCCTGAAGATACTTTTCAATTTTTATTCTGCCCGGCTTCTTGGTAAACATGTGTCTGCGGCCAAGGCCGTATATATCTGCTCCTAGTTCAGCAAGTTCAGCAGCGGTCATGAAGGACTGAGCGTTTGTATCGGTGGTCCTGAAACACATTGTATCCATTACAAGACCTGTGTAGAGAAAATCAGCTATCTGCTTTGTTATCTTTATACCGAAAGCCTTTATAACCTTGAAGATGATCTCGGCACAGGCACCGCAGTCCTCTTCTATATATTTAAACTCCGCATCAACATTGTTGTTCCTGTGATGATCAATGCAGAATTTATAATGTCTGTCTGAAAATGTCCCCGTTCTCTCCTGTGTGGCAGTATCGACAGATATCCAGACCGGATCAGTTACCTCGTCCCAGGTAACCAGGTCAGTCATGAAATGATGATCAGGAGGCACGTCATCCTGCCCTTTTACCACGCACTTTTTTCCGAGTGCCTGCAGTGCAAGGCCAAGTGCGTAGGACGAACCTATGCAGTCGCCGTCCGGACGTATGTGATACACAACGACAAACTGATCATATTTTTTTATTTCTTCGGCCATCTGTTTTGCTGTCAGATCCATTGATTTTAATCCTTTCGTTACTGAGATTTTCTGTTACTGCAGTTTCTGCTGCATTCCGCACATCCGCAGCCGCAGTTTGATTTACCGCTTCGTTTGTTTAAAATCATTTTCCTTACGGCCGCTCCGACTGCAAGGGCAACCAGCAGGATTATTACAATATCCCATATATTCATTTTTTCACGCTCCTGCTGTTATTCTTACCTGCCGGCTGATCCCGCTTTCCATATCACACGCCCATTGCTGTAAGCACAAGCCGAACAATGAAGGCTGCGATCCATGCAACTGCGCACTGCCAGCCGACAACAGCCACGGCCCATCTGTTTCCGAGTTCACGTCTTATCGATGCAATAGCTGCTACGCACGGGGTGTACAGTAGGCTGAACACAAGGAGTGCCGCTGCTGAAACCGTAGTAAGAGCCGAGTGTATATCATCGGAAAACAGGATCTGGAATGTGGAAACAACGCTTTCCTTTGCGATGAATCCCGTGATGAATGAAGTGCATATTCTCCAGTCGCCAAGTCCGAGAGGCCTGAATACAGGAATAAGGAAACCGGCAAGTGCTGCAAGAATACTGTTCTGTGAGTCATCAACCATGTTGAACCGGAAATCAAAGCTCTGGAGGAACCAGATGACCACTGTCGCAACGAGAATGACTGTAAACGCCTTCTGAAGGAAGTCGCGTGCCTTTTCCCAGAGAAGCTGTGTTACGTTCTTAATTCCCGGAAGGCGGTAGTTCGGAAGCTCCATAACGAACGGAACAGCCTCGCCGCGGAAAAGTGTGTTTTTATAGAGAAGTGACGCGAGAATACCGCTTATCACGCCGAGAAGATAGAGTCCCGACATGATGAGTCCGCCCCTGCCCGGGAAAAATGCGCTTACGAAGAACGCATAAATCGGAAGCTTGGCACTGCAGCTCATGAACGGCGTAAGAAGTATCGTCATTTTTCGGTCACGTTCACTCGGCAGTATTCGTGTGGACATTACCGCAGGAACGGTACATCCGAATCCGATAAGCAGAGGAACTATACTTCGTCCGGAAAGACCCGTTTTTCGGAGCATCTTGTCCATGACGAAGGCTACTCTGGCAATGTAGCCGCTGTCCTCGAGCAGTGACAGGAAGAGGAACATAATTACTATTATCGGCATGAAGGAGAGCACGGAGCCGACGCCTGCGAACAGTCCGTCCATGACGAGGCTGTGGAGCACCGGATTGACACCGGCTGAATCAAGCAGTACGGAAACCTCATTGCCGAGCAGTTCAATACCAGTTTCCAGCAGTCCCTGAAGCCATGCACCTATTACGTTGAATGTCAGATAGAAAACTATCACCATTATCAGGATAAAGCACGGTATTGCCGTATACTTTCCGGTAAGGACACGGTCTATCTTCTCGCTTCGCCTGTGCTCACGGCTTTCCTCAGGCTTTACAACTGTCTCACGACAGACTTTTTCGATAAAACGGAAACGCATATCCGCAATGGCGGCACTTCTGTCAAGGCCTCTTTCCTTTTCCATCTGGATAATGATGTGTTCGAGCATTTCCTTTTCATTGTCATCGAGATCAAGCTGATCAATGATCAGGCTGTCACCTTCGACTACCTTTCCGGCCGCAAATCTCACCGGAATACCGGCGCTCTGGGCGTGGTCGGAAATAAGATGCTCCACGGCATGCATGCATCTGTGCACCGCACCGCCTGAATCGGCAGTGTCACAGTAGTCCTGGTTATCAGGCTTTTCCTGATATTTCGCCGTATGGATGGCATGCTTTACAAGCTCGTCAACGCCTTCATTTTTTGCCGCCGAGATAGGTACAACCGGAACACCGAGCATTTCCTCCATCCCGTTTATATCAACGGAACCGGAGTTTCCCGTCATTTCATCCATCATGTTGAGTGCAACTACCATCGGAATGCCCATTTCAAGGAGCTGCATGGTAAGATAAAGATTACGTTCTATGTTAGTTGCATCGACGATATTTATTATCGCCTTAGGCTTGTCCTTAAGCACAAAGTTTCTTGAAACGATCTCCTCGCTTGAATACGGCGACATGGAGTAAATTCCCGGAAGATCAGTCACCAGTGTATTGTCATGTCCTCTTATCGGGCCGTCCTTGCGGTCAACGGTAACACCCGGAAAATTTCCGACGTGCTGGTTCGAGCCAGTAAGCTGATTGAACAGTGTGGTCTTGCCGCAGTTCTGGTTTCCCACCAGTGCGTAGGTAAGCACCGTTCCGGCCGAAAGCGGATTTTTATGATCCGAGGCGTGGCACATATGATAGCCTTCCTCGCCGAGACCCGGATGATATTTATGCTTTTTCTTTTCAGTTATATTCTCATCGTTCTGAGGCGTTTCAACAGGTTCAATTTCGATCTGCGATGCGTCGTCAAGTCTGAGAGTCAGTTCGTACCCCCTGATACGTAATTCCATCGGATCTCCCATAGGTGCCAGCTTTACCACCGTAACGTTCGTTCCCGGTATAAGCCCCATGTCGAGAAAATGCTGTCTGAGCGCCCCGTTTCCGCCGACAGTCCTTACCACAGCTGATGAACCAACTGACAGTTCATTTAATTGCATTGCCAAAAAACTCCTTCCGGATCTTATCATAGATGTATTCACTATAAATTATATCACAATAGCGGCAGAATGTATAGTATTATCGTTTTCTCAGAAAAAAACGGAAATTCTGCTTACCGGATTTCCGGAGGCAGGATCTACGGACTTCGCCCCTATCCCCGCGCTGATTTATGAATAAATAAGCGTTTCCCATATTGAAAACGCGGAAAAATTATGATATACTGAAAAATGGCGCATGCGCACATTAAAGATATGAGGTGTAAATAATGCTTGATATGATCAATAATCTCGGCAGTCTTAACATCGGCAGTTTTCAGATACCATATCCTGTCGTTTACCTGGCAGGTATAAACCTTCTCACATTTCTGCTTCAGATAATAAACGGAGCGATAAAAAACAAAAATGAGGACGGAAAATATTATCTGAGTCCCGTGCTCATCATTCTTTCCGTACTCGGCGGACCTTTGGGTGTCCTTCTCGGCTCGCTCTGCACAGACCGAAAGGGCTGCAAGGAAAACATGATGCTCAGAGTCACCGCATTCTGCATGACACTCATCTGGGTGATCGCAGTTCTCATCTGGCTCGGTCAGATATCCGCAACCCATCGTTTCGCATTCTGGCAGATATTCGTCCAGCACCGCATTCCGCTCTACGTTCTCGGCGGTATTAATCTTATCACACTGATAATGTTCGGCATCGACAAGTTCAAGGCGGTTAAGGAATCCGGAAGCAGGATACCGGTCGCTGTTCTGCTCATTCTGTGCGGCATCGGCGGATCAATCGGCGGACTTCTCGGAATGTTCATTTTCCGTCATAAGATCAGAAAGTCATATTTCATTGTGGGAGTGCCGCTTATCATCTTAACTCAGGTGGCTGTACTGCTCTACCTGATCAACTCACCGTGGTTCCCGAATATTTACGTGTAATGGAAATCCTATATTAAGGAAACACTGATTATATCGGAAATCCGGCTTCGTCGGATTTCCGGAGGTGGAATTTGCGGGGCTTCGCCCCGGAGCCCCACGCTGATTTATGAATAAATCAGCGTTTCCTTAAAGAAACGGACAGCGTGAAACTTTTACGATTCACGCTGTCCGTTTTGTTTTATATACCTTTATACGAAAGGATCTTCCATTTAAGTGTTATGAGATCACAGATATCAGTTTTTCCGTTGTTGTCAAGGTCATAAGGCATGGTGGCTTCCGGATCTCCGAGAAGATACTTCTGAAGTCTCACCACATCTGTCGCATTAAGAAACGCTTCATAAGGCGGGTCAGGAAGAAGAGGCTGACCGTGAGTCGCTTCCGTGTCACCCTTCGCCTGATATACACGGACGTAATCCACCTGCATTTCAGAAGGGATAAGTTTCGCATCCGGGGCTCTGCCCTCGTCGAAATTTCCGCCTGCCGCAAGGTTCATAATTATGTAGAATTCCCTGTCAAACGGCGCGTACGGATTACTCTCGTCAGTCGCCGAGTACCATTCCGTATTCGGAATAACGCTGTAGCAGGTACCGTCAACGTACCAGCTTATCTGTTCCTTTTCCCATACGACACTGTAGATATGGAATCCGTCGGCCGGAATATCTGTTTGCCGGCCACTGTCCGCCGTAATGAATGGTTCCGTAGATGGTGTTGTTCAGTCTGCCCTTTGCTTCCATGACATCTATCTCGCCGGAAGCAGCCCATGTACCGTAGCTCTCATCCTGCGGAAGAAGCCAGAGTGCCGGCCAGATACCTGTACCGGAAGGCACTTTCGCACAGAAATCTATTCTGCCGTACCTGAACGCAAATACATCTTTTGAAACAAGTTTTGCCGATGAATAAGGCGCTGTTCTGTTCGGATCTTCCGGAAATGACTTCGGTTCGGCAAGAAGCTTAAGCGTCAGTTTTCCGTCGGAAACATATGAATTCTCCGGACTTTCTGTATAGTATTCAAGTTCGGCATTTCCCCAGCCCCATGTTCCCGGATCTTCATTCAGAAAATAACCGGTCTGGTGCCTCCAGTTCTGTCCTTCGATTTCCGTACCGGAAAACTCGTCGTTCCAGACAAGGTCCCAGCCGTCAATTTTAAGATCGTCACCATCGGCGAAAACGAGTTTTTCCCTTTCCGCAGGATCAGGACGAGGCGCCACCTTGTCCGCATTTATCGTATAGTCAAGATAAACTGACGGGTCGGATGCAGACTGGAGTCTTACAAAGGTCTTTTCCTTAACGTGAAACCAGAATCCCCCCGGTCCGTCCCAGAAATGTCCGAAGTTCTGGTCATATATCCAGCCGCTGTCGGCATTGTTGTCGATACTCACCCAGTCTGTCTGTTTTTCAGTCTTCGCAAAAAGTCTTATATCAGCAGCCACCTGCTCGTACTTTACCGATTCATCGCCGTTGAACACCGGAAAAGTAAATCCGGACCCGCCCGTTTCATTTGCTTCCACAACCGGTCCCTGCGTCGGCGTCATGGACTTAACGGTAAGTGTTTCAGCTTCTGCTTCTGCGTAAACAAAGTCAGTTACACACGAAGAATAGTACTGCGTTCCCGCAAGCAGCAAAGATCCTGAAAGTATGCAGGCAGATGCAGCTTTTCTTTTTTTAAAAAAATTCATTTAAAATCCTCCCCCGAGAGTTTGTTAAAAATAGTATACCGTATTTCCGGAAGTTTCGCAATACCTGTCGAAACTATTGCTTATGAGTCTTAAAAATGATATAATCATATTGTGTATCCCGCACGAAGAAAACATATTATTTTAACAATACCGCAAGGAGAATCTAACCATGACAATTACAAACGACATCAGATACATCGGCGTGAACGATCACGTTACTGACCTTTTTGAAAGCCAGTACATCATTCCTGAGGGAATGGCATACAACTCATATGTTATTTTCGACGAAAAGATCGCCGTAATGGATACGGTTGAAGGAAAATTCGGTGATGAATGGCTCGGAAATCTTAAAAACGCACTTGACGGAAAAACTCCGGACTACCTCATTGTCCAGCACATGGAGCCGGATCATTCCGCAAACATATTAAACTTCATTAAAGCTTACCCTGAAGCAAAGATCGTCGGAAACATCCAGACTTTCAATATGATGGGACAGTTCTTTGAAACACTTCCTGAATTTGAAAAAGTAACAGTAAAGGACGGCGAAACACTTTCACTCGGTAAGCACGAACTTACATTCGTTTTCGCACCTATGGTTCACTGGCCTGAGGTTATGCTCACATACGACAGCACTGACAAGGTTCTTTTCTCAGCTGACGCATTCGGAAAATTCGGTGCTCTCGACGCTGAAGAAGATGAATGGGACTGCGAGGCTCGCCGCTACTATTTCGGTATTGTAGGCAAATACGGCATGCAGGTGCAGAAGCTTCTGAAAGCTGCTGCAGATCTTGATATTCAGA
>CADAPI010000162.1 GCA_902789705.1 uncultured Ruminococcus sp. | reverse complement strand
AAAACTTCGGTCTGGTCCTCGTCCTTTTCTATGAAGCCGAAAGTCTTGCTTATTCTCTTTACAGTGGCCTTGAAATATCCCATGCGTGAGCAGAGGACATAGCCTTTTTTCTGGTCGCAGATAAGTCCTTCGGATTTAAGTTCATCAAGTGCTTTTTTGAAAACTTCGCTTTCAGTTTTTTTGCACTTAGATTTGGCGATCATATCGTTTCGTGTCAGAGGCTTTTTTCCGGCCTGGTTAAGTACGAGCAGTATTTTGTTTTTGTAGTAATTAGTTGAATGTTTGGTGTTCGCCATATTTTTCTCCTTTCATATATATGAGGAAACACTGACCGGTGTTCCGGTATCGCACAGATATGCTTTATCAGTGTTCCTATAAAAAAATAACCCTGCATATCGGCAGCTTTTTATACGGAAAAAGCTATGTGACCAATAAGCAGGATAAACGCATTTTTTCTTAGTTAAAGAAAAGCGGTACAATGTTTATAGCAAGAGTAAGGACAAAGAATAAGATAAGACCATACTTTGTAGCCTTGATAAGTTTTGCTTCCTTTGTTCTTCCTTCATTCTTTCCGTAGAATGATTCTGAAGAGGCGCCTGTTATAGCGGAAGTCATACTGTTCTGAGCCTTTGTGTCCTGACTGAGACAAAGAAATATCAGTATAAGACAACACAGAAGCAGAATAATACCCATAACGATCTCTGCGATGGACATGCATTACCCTCCTTATTATAATTTCTTTTAGTAATATCTAAACTATTATACCATGTAATAATAATAAAATCAATAGATTTTTCAAAGATTATCGGCGCGGATCGTATGCGCTGTAACGCTGATGTTTTGAAAAACTGATTCCGACCGTTTTTATATTGACAATAAGACAAACAAGTGATAAAATTATATACATCAAATAGATACAGGGGGATTAGAAAATGAAAAACAAATCAAAGTATATGTCTGCTGCACTTGCGGTATTTGTATTTGCGGTATCTCTTGCAGGATGCGAAAAGGGAAATACAGGTGCTTCAGAACCGGAAGTTACAAATGTACAGACTGAAACGGAAGCTTCATCCGAGGTTACGACTACGGCTGCGGAAACTACAGCAGAGACAACGGCTCTTACAACTACTGTTTCAGAGACGGTAACTACGACTGAACAGACCACTGTCACAACGGAGATAACGACTGAGGAGACCACACCGGCACCGGAGACTGAGGCTGCAGAAACGGAGACGGAAGAGGCAGAACAGACTTTGTCGTATGCCGAAGAAGCAAACAGAGCGCTTATCGGAAAATGGACGCTGCGAAGCTATGTCAATATGACTTGCATAGGATATGAGTTCCATGAGGACGGAACATGGGAAGGGCTCCCTGTGCCGCCGATAGCTGAAAACGATCCGGAGTACGCTGCAGGTATGCCTAAGGGAACGTGGAGCGGAGCAAACGGTGGCAGAGATTACTATGCATACACCATGTATGATGAAAACGGAGAATTATATCATCAGATACAGGTATATACCGATGATATGGGTTATGAAACACTTGAAAGAGAAGACGGAATGTGTTACTACAACGGCAAAGAACACAAAATTGAAGAATAATAAAAAAGCAGACACCCGTGTTTGATCGTAAACATGAGTGTCTGTTATTTTATCCTCTAATCCTGTAAAGATGATCCACCGGTCCTGAACCTTTGCCGAGGTCGAGTCCTGCGGCTATTGCTCCGGTGAGATAATCCTTTGCACGTTCGATGCTGTCAGATACTGAAAGTCCGTCTGCAAGTCCGCAGGCGATGGCGGATGAAAGTGTGCATCCGGTTCCGTGGGTGTTCGGATTGTCTATTCGCTTTCCGGCAAATGTGAATACTTTTCCGTCTGCAAGCAGCAGATCGGTTGCATCTGAAACGCTGTGTCCGCCTTTTACGAGAACGGCGGCAGGCGTTTTTTCACTTATTATACGTGCGGCTTTTTCCATGTCTGCGATATCGGAAATACTTATTCCGCTTAGTACTTCCGCTTCCGGGATGTTCGGGGTTATCACGCGTGCGAGAGGGAAGAGCGAACCGGTCATTGCATCAAGTGCACTGTCGGAAAGGAGTCTGCTTCCGCTTGTCGATACCATTACCGGATCCACCACGATGTTCGGAGCTTTGTACTTTTTCAGAACAGATGCAGCGGCTTCGATTATCTCTGCTTCCGACATCATTCCTGTCTTTACACTGTCCGGAAAAATATCAGTAAAAATGCTTTCGAGCTGACTTTCAACAAATTCCGGAGTAACGTTGAAAATGCCGCTTACTCCGGTTGTGTTCTGTGCTGTCAGTGCAGTTATCGCACTCATGGCATACATGCCGTGTGCCGAAATGGTTTTTATATCAGCCTGTATTCCTGCGCCGCCGCTGCAGTCGGAACCGGCTATTGTCAGTACTTTTTTCATGTTTTACTCCTTCTTGCAGAAACGCTGATCAGAATGGGATTCTTCATTGCCGGATTCCTGCTTTAATATATGATTTGATCCGCATTTCCTTATAACAGTGATCCCCCTCCGTTAAAGAGGGGGACGAAATTACAGTTTCGTTGTAATCTGTTCAGATATCTTCATAAGATACCTGCATTCCGCTTCAATGTCGTCAGCGGAGAATATCGCTGAAACAAGTGCTGCACCGGCAATACCTGTACCTGCAAGCCTGCTCATGTTGTCGCGGGTTATGCCGCCGATGGCCACTACCGGGATCTTTACCGATGAGGTAATTTCGCGGAGAACGTCGTGTGAAAGCGGTTTTGCATCTGCTTTTGTGCTGCTTCCGAACACGGCGCCGGAACCGATGTAGTCAGCGCCTTCTTTTTCAGCCTTTACCGCAAGCTCAGGAAGAGCGGCTGTAACACCTATTATCATGTCGTTTCCTGCTATCTCTCTTGCTTCCTTAAGGCTCATGTCCTTCTGTCCTATGTGAACTCCGTCAGCACCGGACTTTACAGCAATATACGGATCGTCGTTTATGATGAGCGGGACGTTGTAGCTTCTGCAAAGTTCATTCATTTCAAGGGCTTCCTTCAGAAACTCGTCTTTATCCATGTTCTTTTCACGAAGCTGAAGACAGGTGATGCCTCCGCGCATGGCGGCTTCCGCCTGTTCGAAAAGTGTCTGCTTTCCCGTCCACGCACGGTCGGTAACGGCATACAGCTTCATCATTTTTCTGATGTTATTCATACTCATCATTCGTCAAATATAGTTACGATCTCGCCGTCGAGGATTCTGTTTACGTTCTTTACAGCACAGAAATTTCCGCACATGCTGCATGTGTCTTCCTTCTGCGGCTTTGAAGATTCACGGTATGCTCTTGCCTTTTCCGGATCGATGGCAGCATCGAACATGCCTTCCCAGTCAAGTGCGTGACGTGCCTTGTCCATCTTCATATCCCAGTCAGTTACATGTGGAAGTCCCTTGGCAATGTCGGCTGAATGAGCGGCTATTCTTGCTGCGATTATACCTTCCTTAACATCCTTTGCATCAGGAAGTCTTAAGTGTTCTGCCGGTGTTACATAGCAGAGGAAAGCAGCGCCGGCCTGTGCAGCGATCGCACCGCCTATGGCAGATGTGATGTGGTCGTATCCCGGAGCGATGTCCGTTACTATCGGTCCGAGTACGTAGAAAGGCGCACCGTGGCACAGAGTTTTCTGAATTTCCATGTTGGCAGCGATCTGGTTCATCGGCATGTGTCCCGGACCTTCGATCATTACCTGAACGTCCTTTTCCCATGCTCTCTTTGTAAGCTCACCGAGAGTGATAAGTTCCTCTATCTGTGCCGGATCAGTTCCGTCAAAGATGCATCCCGGTCTGCATGCGTCGCCGAGACTGAGTGTCACGTCATATTCACGGCATATCTCAAGTATCTCGTCAAATCTTTCGTAGAATGGATTTTCGTTTCCGGTCATCTCCATCCATGCGAAAATAATTGAACCGCCTCTTGAAACGATGTTCATAAGACGCTTGTTATTCTTGAATTTATTTATAGTATTTCTGTTGATGCCGCAGTGGATGGTCATGAAGTCAACGCCGTCCTCGGCATGCATTCTTACGATGTCGATCCACTCGTCAGTTGTTATGGTCTTAAGCGCCTTGTGGTAGTAAACAACGGCGTCGTAGATAGGTACTGTACCGATCATGGCCGGGCACTCGGAAGTGAGCATTTTTCTGAACTTTCTTGTGTCACCGTATGAACTTAAGTCCATGATCGCCTCAGCTCCCAGATCAACAGCTTCTTTAACCTTTTTCATTTCCTCTTCAAGACTTGCCATATCTCTTGAAGTTCCGAGGTTTACATTTATCTTTGTGGTAAGCGCGGCGCCTACGCCGTTCGGAGTGATGCACTTATGAAGTTTGTTGCACGGTATAATTACCTTGCCCTCTGCAATAAGCTTCATGAGCTTTTCTTCATCCATGTACTCCTTTGCCGCAACGGCCTTCATCTCTTCTGTCAGTATGCCTTTTCTGGCTGCTTCCATTTGTGTCATTTATCTGCCTGCTTTCATTGTAATAAGGAAATGCTGTTTAGTTTACAGCTCGCTGTGCGGAACTGATCAGCATTTCGCGGTGGTGGGTGAAAATGAAAACCGGAGAGCTGTACCGCGGCACAACTCTCCGGAAAAAATCACTGTGACTTCCTACGGCGGCATTATCCGCATCAGGTCAAGGGTCGGAGATCACATCTCCCTCTCAGACTGTCAACAGACTCCCCTGTGAATAATTGCTGACTAACCGCTGATCTCCGGGCCAGAACCAGTACAGATCTGCCTTGTGAAAATCCGGTCAGCATTTCCTTAAGTATAACATATGCTTTCGATGATTGTCAAGGTACAAAAAAGGGGACGACAATAGATCGCCCCCTCATTATATTATCCTCAACTGTAATTATCTCTGTTCGCAGATAAGCTTGATAGCTGTTCTTTCTTCGCCGTCAATTACAATGTTTGTAAATGCCGGAACGCAGATAAGATCTACCCCGATAGGAGCAAGATAGCCGCGTGCTATAGCTATAGCCTTGATTGCCTGGTTGGCTGCACCTGCACCGATAGCCTGAACTTCAACAGCTTTCTTTTCTCTGATGACGCCTGCAATTGCACCGGCTACGGAATTTGGCGAAGAGTGCGAAGAAACTTTTAAAATTTCCAAAATGAAAACCTCCTGAGTTAGATTACGTTAATTATTGTGTAAACATCTCGCCTGGCTGCAAGTACATTATACATTAACTGCATGGAATTTGCAACACTTCACGTAAATTTTTAGTAAAGTTACCTTATAACCAACCGGTTGATTTTAGTGCATATGCCGAGTTTAGTATCAATTTCAAGGACTACCGCATTTAAAAAGGCGGGGTTTTCAGATTCCCTGAAACAAACAGGAGTTTTGTATTTCTGCTTGTTTATTGCATCTTCAGAGTTTACGCCGAGAACGGAAAGTTCAGGACCGGTCATTCCGGCGTCAGTTATGTATCCGGTGTGACCTCCTAAAATGATCTCGTCGGCAGTCTGGACGTGGGTGTGCGTTCCGAGCACAGCAGTGACTTTTCCGGTAAGATAATGCCCCATGGCTTTTTTCTCCGATGTAGCTTCGGCATGAAAGTCAACTATTATATTCGGGGTGTTTATCTCTTTGAGTATTCTGTCGATACATGAAAAAGGATTGTCCAGCGGTTCCATAAAGGCAGTGCCCATGAGGTTCACCACGGCGATGCTGTATCTGCCGAAATCGTAGATCCCGTATCCGTTTCCGACACAGCCGTCAGGATAGTTCGCAGGACGAAGAATGTTGCTCTGCTCAAAAATTCCTGCGCCTTCCTTCCTTCTGAAGGCGTGGTTTCCGGTGGTTATAACATCTACACCGTATTCCGTCAGCTCCTCAGCCGAAGCTTTTGTAATGCCGTTTCCCGGCGCGGAGTTTTCTCCGTTTGCCACGGTAAAGTCTATGCTGTATTCCTTTTTGATCTTATAAAGATTGGAACGTATAAAGTCGAGTCCTGAACGTCCGACTACGTCGCCTATAAAAAGCAGATTCATTGTTTCTACGCTATTCTCCAGTCGTTGATTGATTTTGGGAAACGCTGATTTATTCATAAATCAGCGTGGGGCTCCGTTATTCATAAATCAGCGTGGGGCTCCGGGGCGAAGCCCCGCAAATCCCACCTTCGGAAATCCGGCGAAGCCGGATTTCCGGTTTAATCAGTGTTTCCTTTGTATTTACTATATAATAACACAGTTTATTATTTTATGTCAATCTCATAGTGTTGTACTTATGAACGGTTTGTGGTATAATAATAGAATACACATTGGATGCTGCCGTCGTTTATCGGCGGCCGGGAAACAAATTACGTGACACATTTGTGTATCAGGGGGAGAACGATGAACATGCTTACTATAGAAAATCATATTGGAAAAATCAATGTTTCAGAAAAATACCTTACAGATCTTATCTGGAATACCGTTACAGGCTGCATCGGCGTTGCCGATATGAACACAGTATCCATGATGTGCGACATCAGATCTGCACTCAGACTGAACAAGGCCAACAGAAACGGTGTCAGTATCAAGGTGAAGAAAAACAGGATATTTATCAGCCTTCATGTTTCGGTGACGATAGGTACTAATATTTCAGCTGTCACAGGCAGCCTCAAGCACAGGGTAAGATATGCCGTTGAGCAGGCTACAGGCATGGATGTTGCCGGAATAAACGTCTTTGTTGACAGTATTACAGAATAAAGGAGTATAAACACGTGATAAGCGGAAAACTTTTCAGAGATGCAATAATAAACGGTGCGGTCTGCCTTGAAAATGACCGCCAGAAGGTGGATGAACTCAACGTTTATCCTGTGCCGGACGGTGATACCGGTACCAATATGTCGATGACGATCGGCGCTGCCAGAAAGGAACTTGAACTTTTAAGCGACGACGTTTCCGTATCAAAGGTGGCAGATACTGCGGCATCTGCAATGCTCCGCGGAGCAAGAGGAAATTCAGGTGTAATTCTTTCTATTATATTCCGTGGATTCTCAAAGGCGTTCAAGGATCTTGAATCAGCCGGATGCGTGCATTTTTCAAACGCCCTTGAACACGGTGTTGATGCAGCGTACAAGGCAGTAATGAAGCCGACAGAAGGAACTATTCTTACCGTTGCAAGACTTGCTTCCCAGACGGCACAGAAAACAGCCAGAACCACCAATGAGGTACCGGTTTTCTGGAAGTCAGTTTACGACTCAGCAGCCGAAGCACTTGCAAAGAC
>CADAPI010000161.1 GCA_902789705.1 uncultured Ruminococcus sp. | reverse complement strand
TTGTCTTCTGCTTGACTTCTTAAATAATTCAAGAGAATTAAATCTCAAAGAATCTTCAAGGGTATTGTTTAGTGCATTGTTCAATTTTCAAGATACTTATTGCTCTGTCTTCCGGAGTGTCCTCTCGTCCGACAGCTTTATTATTATACCACGTAATCAAGCCTCTGTCAACACTTTTTTTCGATTTTTTTCGCTTTGTTAATCTTCCACAGTTTATAAAATTACATGAGGTAATTTATGTAGACAAGTCCCGTTATCATCGATCAGTCTTTATGTTTCCCCCTGTAAACCGGCACACAAAAGCCCTGCATGAAATAAAAATCATGCAGGGCTTTCCGGTATATCTTAGTCAGCCATGAGCTTGACCATAACTGCCTTCTGAGCGTGGAGACGGTTTTCTGCTTCCTCGAAGATCTCATCTGCGTGAGCTTCGAATGCCTTTTCAGTGATTTCTTCTTCACGGTGTGCAGGGAGACAGTGGAGAACCATAGCCTTTTCGTTTGCTGCTGACATGATCTCATCGTTGATCTGGTAACCGGCAAACGCTATCTTTCTCTTTTCAGCTTCGCCTTCCTGACCCATTGATGCCCATACGTCTGTAAGGAGAACGTCAGCATCCTTAGCTGCTTCAAGAGGCTTGTTTGTCATTGTGAAGCGTCCTGTTGAACGAGCGTATTCAAGAACTGTTTCAGCAGGCTGATAATCGTCAGGGCATGCAACTGAAACGCTCATACCTACCTTTAGGAAGCCTGTGATAAGTGAGTTTGCCATGTTGTTGCCGTCGCCGATGTAGCACATCTTAAGGCCGTCAAAACTGCCCTTGAATTCACGTACTGTCATAAGGTCAGCAAGTACCTGACATGGGTGGCAGTAGTCTGTAAGGCCGTTGATTATCGGAATAGAACCGTACTTTGCAAGATCTTCAACTTCCTTCTGTTCGAAAGTACGGATCATGATACCGTCAAGATAACGTGAGAGCACACGTGCTGTATCCTGTACTGGTTCGCCGCGGCCTATCTGAAGGTCATTTGATGAAAGGAAAAGCGGATAACCGCCGAGCTGGTACATACCAGTTTCAAAGGAAACACGTGTACGTGTTGAAGCCTTCTGGAAAATCATACCCAGAGTCTTTCCTTTAAGGTGCGGATGCGGGATTCCGTGCTTGAGTTCGTATTTGAGCTGATCTGCGAGATTGAGAAGGTCGATTATTTCTTCCTTGCTCAGCTGCATCATGGTGAGTAAATGTTTCATCTTTTAATTCTTCCTTTCTGTGTTTATTCTGCAAGTATTTCTGCAAGTATTTTAAGTCCTGCATCTATCTCCTCAAATGTTATATTGAGAGGAGGGAGAAGACGAACCTTTGTCTTGGCTGTAAGGAGAAGGAGTCCCCTGCCGAGAGCTTCCTTTACCACATCGGCAGCTTTCTTTTCTGTAAGCTCGATACCGATCATGAGACCGAGGCCGCTTACTGAAGCCACACCCTTCATCTTTGATACCTTGTCAAAGATATATTCACTCTTCTTCTGTACTTCTGCAAGGAATTCAGGAGAAGATACGCGTGAAACAACTACATTTCCGCCTGCACATGCTATCGGGTTGCCGCCGAATGTTGAACCGTGTGTGCCAGGAACAAGAACAGCTGAACATTTTTCTGAAGCAAGACATGCACCTATCGGAATACCGCCTGCGATGCCCTTTGCCATTGTTGTTATATCAGGCTTTACTCCGAAATGTTCTGAAGCAAGGAACTTGCCTGTACGTCCTGCACCTGTCTGAACTTCATCAGCTATCATGAGGATATCCTTTTCGTCACAGATTGCACGTACTGCCTTTACGAAGTCTTCGTCGAGCTTTACAACGCCGCCTTCGCCCTGTACCATTTCGATCATGATGGCACATACTGTATCGTCTGCACATTTCTTAAGCGCTTCGATATCATTTGCAGGTGTGTGAACGAAACCTTCGAGGAACGGGAAGAAGTAGTTATGGAAAACGTCCTGGCCTGTAGCTGAAAGAGTAGCCATTGTACGGCCGTGGAATGAGTTCACAAGTGTGATTATTGTGCTGCGGCCCTTACCGTACTTGTCAAAGCTGTACTTACGTGCTATCTTGATGGCACATTCGTTAGCTTCGGCGCCGCTGTTTCCGAAGAATACCTTGTCATAACCGGTAGTCTTGCAGAGCTTATTTGCAAACTCAGCCTGAACAGCTGTGTAGTAGTAGTTTGATGTGTGCTGGATGCTGCGTACCTGCTTGCATACCGCATCAGCCCATTCTTCGTCGCAGTAGCCAAGTGAATTGGTTCCTATACCGCTTCCGAAGTCGATATATTTTTTATTGTTTTCGTCAACGGCTTCGCGTCCGCTTCCTGATTCCATTACGAGATCGTAACGGCCGTAGGTATGCATAACGCTGTCGTTGAATTTTTCTATTGTAGTCATTGTCATTTACCTTTCGTTTATTTCATAAGGACATCAGGTAAACTGTGTACCAATGCCCTCGTTTGTAAGAAGTTCGATAAGAATTGAATGCGGAACTCTGCCGTCGATGATAACAGTCTTGTTCACGCCTCTTCTTACAGCCTCAACGCAGCATTCGATCTTAGGGATCATACCGCCTGAGATGATGCCCTGTCTCTTCATGTAAGGAACGTCGCTTACATTTACTGAAGGGATAAGTGTTGAAGGATCATCCTTGTCCTTGAGAAGACCAGCAATATCTGTCATGAGGATGAGGTTTTCAGCACCGAGTTCTGATGCGATTCTTGAAGCAGCTGTATCAGCGTTGATGTTCATTGTCTGGCCGTCAGGTGTGCTTCCTACTGTAGCTATAACAGGAATATATCCGTTGTCAAGAGCATCTGTAATGATCTTGGTGTTTACCTTTGTGATGTCGCCGACAAATCCGAGATCTTCTTCAGACTTGACCTTTTCAGCAACGAGCATCTGACCGTCGATACCGCAGAGACCGATGGCTGTACCCTTGTGAGCTGTGAGAAGTGCAACGAGCTCCTTGTTGAGCTTACCTGCGAGAACCATCTTGACAACGTCAACAGTTTCCTTGTCGGTATATCTGAGGCCGCCGATGAATTTGCTTTCTATGTTGAGTCTCCCCAGCATATCGCTTATTTCAGGGCCACCGCCGTGAACGAGGACTACCTTTACGCCTACGAGTGAAAGAAGAACTATGTCACTCATAACAGCCTGCTTGAGGTCATCGTTTGTCATTGCGTTTCCGCCGTACTTTACGACAACGATCTTGTTGTTGTACTTCTGAATGTAAGGAAGTGCATCAATGAGTATCTGTGAACGAACACTGTTTTCTATAGTTTCCAATTTCGTAACCATCTTTCGTAAAAATTATTGTAAAGAGCGCTGAGATCATGTCTGCGCCCCGGATAACAAGCCTGTCTGATGACGGAGCAGGTATCAGCTTCTGTAGTCTGCGTTGATCTTTACGTAGTCGTATGTAAGATCACAGCCCCACGCTGTTGCGCTTTCTGTACCCTCGTTCATATTGATGAGGATTGTTACAGCCTTTTCTGAAAGGATCTTTGTAGCTTCATCTTCTTCAAACGGAACAGGATCGCCCTTGTCGAACACAAGCATTTTTCCTGCGGCACTTTCAAACCAGAGCTGAACGTCGTTCTGGTCGAACTGTGCGCCGGAGTATCCCATTGCGCAAAGGAAACGTCCGAAGTTTGCATCGTGTCCGTATATAGCAGCCTTGGAAAGATTTGATCCGACAACGGAACGTGCCATTATCTTTGCATCCTCTTTGCTCTTGGCGTTAATGATCTTCGCCTCGAAGAGAGCTGTGGCACCTTCACCGTCGCCTGCCATTCTCTTTGCAAGATATTCGCAGACACAGTAAAGTGCATCACGGAAAAGTTTATAGTTATCGTCCTTTGCATTTACTGCCGGATTTTCGGCAAGGCCGTTTGCAAGAACGAGAAGAGTATCGTTTGTTGATGTGTCGCCGTCAACTGTGATCATGTTGAATGTATCTTTTACAACATCTGAAAGAGTTTCCTGAAGGAGCTTCTTTTCGATAACAGCGTCTGTTGTAACGTAGCCGAGCATTGTGCACATGTTAGGATGGATCATGCCTGAACCCTTGCTCATTGCGCCGACTGTTACCGTTTTTCCGCCAATCTCAAAAGAAACAGCTATCTCCTTGTTGACAGTATCTGTTGTCATGATAGCTTTTGAAGCTTCTGTTCCGGCTTCCTTACCGTAAGCCTTCTTTGACATGAGATCCTTTACGCCGGCTGTGATCTTTTCAGGATCGATCTTCATACCGATAACGCCTGTGGAACCAACGAGAACGCTTTCCGAGGAATCACCTGTAATGTCTGTAACTGCCTGTTCTGTAACACGGCATATATCAAGGCCCTGTTTACCGGTACATGCATTTGCTATTCCGGAATTGACTACAACTGCTCTTACCTTCTTGTCTGAGTCAGTTACAGCCTTGTCCCAGAGTACAGGAGCTGCCTTGACTACGTTTGTTGTATAAACGCCGGCTGTAACACATGGTGCATCACTGTATATGAGTGCCATATCTGTACGGCCCTTGTATTTGATCCCTGCAGCAGCTGATGCTGCCTGAAATCCCTTCGGAGCAGTAACTCCGCCTTCGAGTATTTTTATATTATCTGGCATTTTTATTACCTCTTTGTTTTTATAATAACCATGAGTAACGGACAAAGGAAACAGACCGCTTTAAAAAATCTTACAAGTTAAGGCCTGTTGCTTCATCAATACCCATCATGATATTAAGGCACTGAACTGCCGCACCTGACGCACCCTTGCCGAGATTGTCAAGACGTGAGCAGAGGAGGACCTGATCGTCGTTTCCGAATACAAAGATCTGCATTCTGTCATGATTGCTGAGTGTATTGGAAGCGAGGAAACCGTCAGGAAGTTCCGCAGTGCCGCCCATGGACATTACTGATACCATTTTCTGTCCTTCGTAGTGCTTTGCAAGAGCTTCGTAGATATCGTTTATTCCGCACTTCTTTTCAAGAAGTCTTGTCTGTACCGGAACTGAAACCACCATTCCGCTGTAGTAGTCGCAGACAATAGGATTGAACATAGGCTTTACTGAAAGTCCTGAGATCTTCTGCATTTCCGGAAGATGCTTGTGGGACTGTGTAAGAGCATACTGTCTCGGACTGTTAAATTCATACGGCTTGTCTGTGCCCTCGTAAACAGCGATAGCCTTCTTGCCTGCTCCGCTGTATCCTGAAGTGGCATATGCGAATACAGGAAAATCCTTCTGCATGACACCTGCACTTACGAGAGGAGCTACGAGTGAAATAAATCCGCTTGCGTAGCAGCCAGGAACTGCAAGTCTTTTTGTAGTCTTTATCTTTTCACGCTGTGAAATCGAGAGTTCCGGGAAACCGTAAACCCAGTTGTCGTTTGTTCTGTGAGCTGTTGAAGCATCGAGAATTCTTACGTGATCGTTCTCCACAAATGAAACTGCTTCGATGGAAGCTGCATCCGGGAGACAGAGGAAAGTAAAGTCAGAGCTGTTTATAAGTCTCTTTCTTTCCTCAGGATCCTTTCTCTTGTCTTCATCTATTTTAAGAAGTTCAATATCATTTCTTCCGCTGAATCTTTCAATGATACGAAGTCCGGTCGTACCTTCCTGACCGTCGATATATACTTTAACTGCCAACGTTATTCACCTTTCTTTTTATCTTTTTTGTCTGGCTCCTTCACGTCATCCTTTATATTCTTAACGACGCTGAAAACCATTGTGGCACCGAAGGTGATAATCAGCCATACCTTGTTTACCTGCGGTGAATTTTCAAACTTGAGCATCATGATCACGAGAAATCCGATAAACCAGACGAACACACCTGCAAGGCTTATCAGGAAAACTGAAATGATGTTTTTGCGGTTCATCATGACATCGCCTCAGCCAGTGAAGCTTTTGTCTTTTCTATCTGTACCTTTACAGCCTCCGGTGAAGGACCGCCGTAGGAGTTTCTCTGATTTACACAGGTCTCAAGACTGATGGCACCGTAAACATCCTTGTCAAAAAGATCAGTAAAATTTCTGTATTCTTCGAGAGGAAGAGTTTCAAGTGTTTCATTCTTTTCAATGCAGAGGGCAACGAGCTGTCCTGTGATCTTGTAAGCATCACGGAAAGGCATGCCCTTCTTAACGAGATAGTCTGCGCAGTCAGT
>CADAPI010000160.1 GCA_902789705.1 uncultured Ruminococcus sp. | reverse complement strand
GAAGCCTTCAGGATGTTTTCTCGTTTGAGCAGGTAAAGGAGTTTACAGAAAAATGTATCTCCGCACTCACATCTCCTGCATTTATCGCTGAACCAAAGATAGATGGTCTTTCGGTATCACTGGAATATCATGACGGAGAATTCTTTATCGGTTCCACAAGAGGCGACGGTTTCATAGGCGAAGATGTATCAGCCAACCTTAAGACCATCAGATCTATCCCGTTAAAAATTGACAGCTCGATCTCGCTTCTCGAAGTACGAGGTGAAGTATACATGCCTCGTGAAAGCTTTTTCAAGCTGGTTGAAAAGCAGGAACTCAATGATGAAACGCCTTTCAAGAATCCTCGTAATGCTGCAGCCGGTTCTCTCAGACAGAAGAGTTCGAAGATCACTGCAGAAAGAAAGCTGGACATTTTCGTTTTTAATATACAACAGAATGAAGGCAAGGCAGTTTCATCACATAAGGAGTCGCTTGACTACATAAAGGAACTTGGTTTCAAGACTATTCCAAGCTATGTTCCGTGTACAACGTATGAACAGATAGAAGCTGAAATAAACAAAATAGGTGCAAACCGTGCGACTTATCCTTTTGACATAGACGGTGTCGTTATCAAGGTTGATGATTTTAATCAGCGTAATATCATGGGAGCTACTTCAAAATATCCTAAGTGGGCAGTGGCTTATAAATTCCCGCCAGAGGAAAAACAGACCGTTCTCAGAAGCATTGAAGTAAATGTCGGCAGAACAGGTGCCATTACACCGGTAGCCGTATTTGATCCGCTTCTTCTTGCCGGAACAAGCGTTTCCCGTGCCGTACTTCACAACCAGCAGTTCATTACCGACAGGGATATACGCATAGGCGATACCATCACTGTAAGAAAAGCAGGAGATATCATTCCGGAAGTTCTCAATTCCGTTTCGCACGCTGACGGCTCAGTTCCGTATACTCTTCCGGAAGTCTGTCCGGTCTGCGGAACAAAGGCGATTCATGTAGACGAGGAAAGTGCATTAAGATGTCCGAACACATCATGTCCGGCTCAGCTTCTTAAGAACATTATTCATTTTGCATCCAAACCTGCCATGAATATCGACGGTCTCGGCGACGCTATTGTTGCACTTCTTGTAGACAACAAGCTAATTTCTTCGGCTGCTGATCTTTATGATCTTACAGCAGAAAAGCTTATGACACTTGACCGTTTCAAAGAAAAATCAGCCGGAAATCTTATTAAAGCTATCGAGGCTTCAAAATCAAATACACTCGACAGACTTGTTTTTGGTCTTGGAATAAGAAACATAGGCGCAAGGGCGGCTGTTCTTCTGTGTGAAAAGTTCGGCAGCCTTGATGCTATCATGAATGCTGATGTTACCGAAATTTCTTCAATCGACGGTTTCGGCGATGTTATGTCACAGGGCGTCTATGAAGCACTAAGGGAACCTCATCTTGTTGCCCTTATAGAAAAGCTCCGCACCCACGGACTTAATTTCACATACGCCTCAAGTAAGAAGAGTGATAAGCTGGAAGGTAAAGTATTCGTTCTTACAGGAACTCTTCCTACTCTCAAACGTGATGAAGCCAAAAAGATCATAGAAGACATGGGCGGTAAGGTTTCCTCTTCAGTTTCAAAGAAAACTGATTACGTTGTTGCCGGCGAGGAAGCCGGAAGCAAGCTTACAAAGGCTGAAGAGCTAGGTATTACAATACTTACCGAAGCCGAACTTCTTACCATGACCGGCGAGTAAAGTCATGTCTGTAAAGTTAAGAAACCGCTGATTTATTCATAAATCAGCGTGGGGCACGGGGCGAAGCCCCGCAGACTTTTTTGCCGGATTAATGGGTATTATTGATATAAAGGGGGAATTGTATGTCTGTATTTGATTATTTTTCTGACCACTGGGGAATGCTGGTCCTTATTCTGGGAATGACTATAGCACTGACTTCCGAGATCCATCTTGAAAAAAGAATGGTAAACCGGATAGCTGCTACCAATGTTATGCTTCTGTTATACTCAGTGGCCTGTTACATTGAAACTTATCTCGGGAATCAGGAGAATTTCAATATTCTCAGGCCTGTACTGAGTGCCGTATGCTATTCGCTTATTGCGTTTATTCTTGTAAATATAGTTATGATAGTTTATCCGAAACAGAAAGCTTATCTTCTGTTTCCTGCGATTCTCAACGCAGTACTGTGTTTCATTTCAATACCGACCGGTATAGTTTTCACCATAGATGAAAATAACCATTTCCAAAGAGGAACTCTTGGATATCTGACGTATTTCATCAATGCACTTTATCTTGCTTATCTCCTCATAAACGTATTTAAAAGCGGCAGAAAACAAAAAGAAGATTACAGAATACTGTTCTACATGGCTCTCACTTCGCTGTTCTGCCTCGTTGCACCTCTGTTCGTTGAAACAGCCGATATGCACTGGTTCAACATTACAATTGCAGTCGACATCATGCTTTACTACGTTTATCTGCTTCAGCAGTTCACAAAGCGCGATCCGCTGACAAAACTTTTAAACCGTCAGACCTATTATTCCGATGCTGAAAAATATATCAATGAGGTAACAGCCGTTATAACAATGGATATGAACGGCTTAAAGGAAATAAACGACAGCGAAGGTCATGTGGCCGGAGACACTGCACTCAAGGCACTGGCTGACTGTTTCTGGACGGCAGCTCATAAAAAAGGACAGCGCGTCTACAGAATAGGCGGCGACGAATACGTTATTCTGTGCATAGGTTCCGGCGAAGATGAGGTCAAATCACTCATCGAACGTATCAGAGCTGAAGTCTCTGAAACTCCTTACACCTGTTCCATCGGCTACGCTATGAAATCAGAGGGAAGCACGATAGACTCCCTTTACCACCAGGCCGATGAAATGCTGTATGAGGAAAAGAAAGAGTTTTACGCGAGAACCGGCAAAACCAGACAAAGAAAAAGATGAATAAGACAAGAGCGGGGAACATCCCCGCTTTTTTTATGTACAGCAAATTTTCTCAGGAAAAACACTGATTTATTCATTAATCAACACGGGGCTCCGGGGCGAAGCCCGCTGATCTCCCCTTCGTAAATCCGGATTTTCGATTTAATCAGTTTTTTAGAGAAAAAATAATTTTTTTAAAATTCACCGAACTTTTAGGGCAGCGAATGAGTAATATATAATGAAGGACTTCAAAACAAGGAAAGGAGCAGCATTTGAAAAGCAAAACTGATATCAGCGAACATATTGAAAAATGCGGAGAACGACTGTCACGTCTCTGCATCAACCTCTGCAGAGATCATCACGATGCTGCTGACCTTTTTCAGGACACCTGTCTCAGAGCACTTAAGTATTATAAAACCTATGATGCCTCGCAGGAATTTGAAAAATGGATATTCAGGATCTGTGTGAACACCTATAAATCCACGCTAAGACGACTGTATAATTCAAGACCGCTGCTGTTCGGATCAAACGATGAGCATGATGAATTCTTTGAAATGATACCGGACGATGATGATACAGCGACTCATGAAGAATATAAAGAACTGCTTAAAGCTGTAAAACGACTGTCTGAAAAATACCGCGTGGTAGTTGTTTTAAGATATTTCAATGACTATTCCGAAAAAGAAACAGCTGAAATTCTCGGTATACCGACAGGGACAGTAAAATCACGTCTTAACGCGGCGAAAGTACTTTTAAGGAAGGAGATGGAACATGAAGAGTAAGTATAACGACGAACGTCTGGATAAAATGCTTGGAAATCTTTTAGGCTCGGAAGTGCCTGAAGATCTGCAGTTTCATAACGAAATGTCCGGCGAAATAATTGTAGCCGTAAAGAATAAAGAACATAACACCAGGGGAAAGATCATCACTGTATGCGCTTCGCTGGCTGCAGTACTGTGTATCGCACTGCCGGTTTACGGTCAGCTCAACAGTAACAAATCTTTTGATGACACTGAAACAAGCGTTTCTGAGGTCGTTTATGATGAAGAGCTTCAGAAAAGCATTGATGAATTCAATGAAGACCGCGCTGACTTCGGTTTCATCAGCATCCCCCTCGACAGCAGCGAAAATTACAGAAAGTTTGTAAAAGCTCCTGAAGTGGAAAACTATAATACTCCTGAGGCCGGAATTCTTCTTTCCCTTGGCCTTATCCCGTATGAGATCACCGAGACAGAAGGAAAAGAGTTGTTTGTAAAAGTAATTTCCGCAGGCGGTAAAACCGTATTTACCGAAGACGCCTATGTTGCAGGATATGATAAAGAGGGAAATATCAATTACCTTCTCCACACTAACGAACGTATCACCGAAGAGGAAGCTTTGAATCTAACGGAAACAGATTCGTTTAAAGGCGATGCAAATTCCCGCGCCGGTTTCCAGAAAATCGTTTCCAAATTCCAGAACAAGGATGCTCCGGTAAAAATCGACGGCATTACAGTAAGAGAAGCGCTTGACGCTGATACTGAATTTGAAATTAAAACAGGAGAACTTCACGCATTTGTCAGAAGAAACGGTGAACTTATCCCTGTGAATTTCTTTGAACTGGATTATACCGTCAGCAAAAAGCTTCGTGTGCCGGAAGATATTCCTGATTTCATTAAGGTTTCATCAGAGGGCGGGGAGACATCCTATTTCGGAATACTGTCGTATGACTGTACTAAATCCAATTCAGTCAGAACATCACTTCCGGTGAAGAATGACCTCTGGCCGGTATAAAGAATACATTGTGTATATGAACGAAAGGAAAGAATAAATGAAAATAAAGAGAATACTAAGTTTTATACTTGCGCTGTCGCTTGCAGTTATAGCTGCATCGTGCGGTAAAGAAGTCAGAGAGCCGCTTAATTCCGGTGATCCGACAGCAGAAAAAGAGATCAAAAATACTTCGTGGAAAAAGAAACCGAGCGGGTATGATACTATAACACTTTTCTATGATGAAGTACAGGTATGCGATGAAGACCTTACCGGAGCATATCCTGCTGCTGCTTCTGCTGAAAAAATATACTATATCAAGCCTGTAACTGAAGAAGATGTATATACGTCAGGAACCAGCGGCTATATCGTAAATATGACTGATTCTTCTGTTATCGCTGACGATCATGATAAAATTGATGCGCAGGACATAATTTACCGTGATGACAAGAGAATTGTGTATTCCGGTATTGGAGATGAATGGAATAAAATTATTTCATATGATTTACAGAGCGGTAACAGGAAAACCGCGGACGCAGAAAATGTCTGGTATGCCAAAGCAGATTCATCCGGAAACTTATACTTAATAGAACGTGATAATATACTTAAATGTTTCGATTCGTCTCTCAACCTTGTAAAACAGATCGATTTATCAGATCAGATGTCAAAAGAGCTCTTCCTGAAAGATATCTGTATTTCTGACGACGGAAAAATCTATCTGGTAATGGATGTAAAATATGAGTATTACACTGTTTTTGCTATAGACGAAAATGACAAACTGACAAAACTCACCGGTGAAAATCCTCTTAGAGATATAGTAACCGGCTTTTTCACTGACAAAGACGGGAACGTTGTCCTGACCAGTCAGCAATCTGTTGATGTCATCGATCCGAAGACCGGTGATCTTGTGCACATGTATGATCTGTACGGCGTTAATGAATTCATAGGACCATCCCTCGACTATGATATGGTATTTGTATGTTCGGACGGTATCTACGGCTATCACTACGAAGATGACAGTAAGGAACTCATAGTGTCTGACGACACGCTTCCTAAGCTCGGTTCTAATTACAGATCTGCGTATCTGAGCGGAAACAGTCTTTACGTAGCTCTTGCGGATGCGGGAACTGCATCTTTGTATGAGATTGACAGAAAAACGGGTGAGACAGTTATAACAGACTGCGAAGGAAACGGAGCATCATGCATTTCACCTGACGGTACTTTCTATTATATTTCTGCTGAACACATGCTGAAAGGATCTGAAGACGGATATACATACGAATCTGTCAGCAATTCAGTATACCGCCATGAAAAAGACGGTAATGACACTCTGCTTTTCAGGCTGCCTGAACTTCATTTTGAAGCATACACCGGCAGGATGGTAATGAATTCATCCGGCGAACTGATGATAGTTTATCCGGACGAAGAAGACAATGCGTGTATTATGGTCTATGATACTTCAGGAAATCTGAAAAAAACAATTATTCCTGAAGTGTATGAAGAACACTACGAACTTACGCTGGTGCAGAAC
>CADAPI010000159.1 GCA_902789705.1 uncultured Ruminococcus sp. | reverse complement strand
CAAACCCCGTCTGCATCATGAGGCAGACGGGGTTACAATTAAACTTAGTGCTTTATTAATCAGCGAAATCAGAAGCCATTACTTAAACTTCTTTACAGCGTCCTTTGTCTTTGCAACGATGTTTTCCTTGCAGAGGCCGAATTCCTTGAGGAGGTCAGCTGCAGGGCCGCTGTGGCCGAATTCGTCGTTTACGCCGATTCTTACAACAGGTACAGGGCACTCTTCAGCTACTGTTTCAGCAACTGCTGAACCGAGACCGCCGATTATGCTGTGTTCTTCAGCAGTGATGATGAGACCTGTTTCCTTTGCAGCCTTGAGGATGATGTCCTTGTCGATAGGCTTGATTGTGTGGATGTTGATAACTCTTGCGCTGATGTCGTCTGCTTCGAGGAGCTTGGCAGCTTCAACAGCTTCGTTTACCATAAGGCCTGTAGCAACGATAGTTACGTCCTTGCCGTCCTTTAACTGGATACCCTTGCCGATTTCGAACTTGTATGTAGCTTCATCGTTGAAGATTGGTGTAGCGAGTCTGCCAAAACGGAGGTAAACAGGACCAACGTACTCTACAGCAGCCTTAACAGCAGCCTTTGCTTCAACGCCGTCAGCAGGGTTGATGATAACCATACCAGGGATAGTTCTCATAAGTGCGATATCTTCGTTGCACTGGTGAGTAGCGCCGTCTTCACCTACTGAGATACCAGCGTGTGTAGCACCGATCTTTACGTTGAGGTGTGGATAGCCGATAGAGTTTCTTACTATTTCAAAAGCACGTCCTGCTGCAAACATTGCAAAGCTGCTTGCGAACGGGATCTTGCCTGATGCTGCGAGACCTGCTGCAACACCCATCATATCTGCTTCTGCGATACCGCAGTCAAAAAATCTTTCAGGATATTCCTTCTTGAACTTTACTGTTTTTGTAGCTTCAGCAAGGTCAGCATCAAGAACTACGAGTTTGTCGCATTCTGCTGCAATTTCCTTAAGTGCTTCGCCGTAGCTTTCACGTGTAGCGATCTTTATTACATCTGCCATAATAAAACTCTCCTGTTCTTATTTCTTAAGTTCTTCGAGGCGTGCAGTAAGTTCTGCCATTGCCTGATCGTACTGTTCCTTGTTAGGTGCTGTACCGTGCCATGAAACCTTGTCTTCCATGAATGAAACGCCCTTACCCTTGACGCTCTTCTGAATGATTGCTACAGGCTTGCCTGAGATCTTTTCAGCTTCGTCAAAAGCCTTTTCGATAGAATCGAAATCGTGAGCATCCATTGTGATTACGTGCCAGCCGAAAGCTGCGAATTTATCTGTGATCGGTTCAGGAGAACATACTTCTGTGATCTTACCGTCGATCTGGAGACCGTTGTTGTCAACTATAGCAACAAGATTGTCGAGCTGGTAGTGTGCAGCGAACATAGCTGCTTCCCATACCTGGCCTTCCTCGCATTCGCCGTCGCCGAGGATAGTGTATACCTTGTAGTCAGCATTGTCGATCTTGCCTGCAAGAGCCATACCGCATGCAACTGAGATGCCCTGTCCGAGTGAGCCGCTGCTCATGTCAACGCCAGGGATGTGGATACATGGATGACCCTGAAGAAGTGCTCCGATGTGTCTTAAAGACTTGAGTTCCTCCTTAGGGAAGAAGCCTTTTTCAGCAAGAACTGAATAAAGTGCCGGTGCTGTGTGTCCCTTTGAAAGAACGAGTCTGTCTCTTTCCTTCATGTCAGGATCTGCAGGATTTACATTCATCTTTACGCTGTAAAGATAAGTAAGAAGATCAGCTATCGAAAGTGATCCGCCCGGATGTCCGGACTTTGCATTGAATGTACCTTCGATAATGCCCATTCTTACGTTTACGGCTGTCATCTCAAGCTGCTTTTTGATTGTAGAGTCCATAAAAGTATCTCCTCCGTAGATTTAATTATTTTTTATCTTGTCAAGTACCTCGGTAAAATATTCCGGAAGCGGGCTTTCAAATTCCATGTACTCGCCTGTGCACGGGTGTATAAACCCGATCTTTCTGGCGTGAAGACACTGTCCTTCGATTCCCTTCTGTGGTGTTCCGTAAACATCATCACCGTATACCGGATGACCAATGTATTTCATGTGAACTCGTATCTGGTGAGTTCTGCCCGTTTCAAGTCTTAACTTTACATAAGCGTACCTGTTATACTGTTCCAGTACAGTATAGTGCGTAACCGCGTGCTTTGAACCAGTCTGTGTGACGCACATCTTCTTCCTGTCAGTTTTGTGACGTCCGATCGGTGCATTGATTGTTCCTTCAGTCTCCTTCAGTTTCCCGCAGACAACAGCTTCATACTCTCTTGTGAAAGAATGTTCCTTTATCTGTTCTGCAAGTCCCTGATGAGCCTTGTCGGTCTTTGCAACGATCAGAAGACCGCTGGTGTTCTTGTCGATACGGTGAACTATTCCCGGACGGACAACTCCGTTTATCGAGGAAAGTCTTCCCCTGCAGTGGAACATAAGCGCATTTACCAGTGTTCCGGTACAGTGTCCTGCCGCCGGATGCACCACCATGCCCTTCGGTTTGTTCACCACAAGAAGATCATCGTCCTCATAGACGATTTCCACCGGAATATCCTCCGGTTCAGCCGAAAGTTCCTCCGGCTCAGGTACATACATACTAACCTCGTCCCCTGCTGCCACCTTGCAGTTCTTGGAGACTGTCTTACCGTTTACTGTAACGTTTCCGTCAGCTATCATTTTCTGAGCAGCGCTTCGTGTGATATCCGGAAACTTTTCAGATATCCACTTGTCTATTCTCGATGAAGCTTCGGAAGCATCAACGGTTTCTGTTATCATCTCATCATTCATCCGGTGTTCCTTCCCCGGCTTTGACGGATGTTTCTGTTGTTTCATTTGTTCTGCCCTTGTAGAAGAACAGAATATAGACCATAAGCAGGAATACTCCCACGGTCACACATATGTCTGCGAAATTAAAGATCGCAAACCTGAATACTTTAAGTTCAATGTAATCCACAACATATCCTATACGGAAACGGTCGATAAGATTACCTATTCCACCGCTCACGACCATAGCAGAAAATATCATGGCCGGACGTGAGTTTCTGTAATTTCTTATTATATAAACAGCAAAGATTATCAGTGCCACTGTCGCAAATCCGACAGTAAACCACTGCTTTCCGGACATTATGCTGAAAGCAGCGCCCTGGTTTTCAGTATAAGTCAGATTAACGATCTCTTTACCGGCAATTTTTATAAACTCACGGGATGGTCCTCCGGCAAGTTCATTTACAGCCCATACCTTGATAAGCTGGTCAGCCACAGTAAGCAGGGCTATAAGTATGATCATTAATACAATCATTAGCTTTTATTCTCCACGATAAAAAAGCCTGCCGCTTTTTGAGTATAAACGACAAGCTTTGTCTGATTTATTTATTTTACAACTGATGCACAGCGTGCGCAGAGTGTAGGATGTGCTGAATCCTTGCCTACTGTTTCTGAGTATGTCCAGCAGCGTTCGCACTTGTCGCCCGATGCCTTGCTTACTGTAACAGTTATTTCAGCTGCAGCGCCTGTCGCACCAAGAGCTTCTGCATTAAATTCGCCTGTTCCTTCTGCAAATGCCTTAACGCCTGAAACGATGAATATTTCAGCGAGTTCATCAGCGATCTGACTTACCTTGTCATATGACTTACCGCAGTAAAGATCGATCTCAGCTTCAAGTGACTTGCCGATGATCTTGTCATTACGCTTGATTTCAAGAGCCTTGTTTACTGACTGACGGAGATCATAGATGAGTGCCCACTTTTCTTCGAAGGCTGCATCTACTGCGATACCGCTCTTTTCAGGCATCTGGTTGAGGAATATGCTTTCCTTGTCGTCAGCTGTCGTGTGAGGCATGTATGTCCAGATCTCTTCAGCTGTGAATGAGATGATAGGAGCTGCGAGTCTTGCAACTGCACTGAGAATACGGTACATAGCAGTCTGTGCAGCACGTCTCTTAACTGAGTCTTCCTTTTCACAGTAGAGTCTGTCCTTGATGATGTCAAGGTAGAAGTTTGACATGTCTGTTACGCAGAAGTTGTGGATAGCGTGGAACGCAATGTGGAAATCATATGCGTTGTATCCTTCGTTTACCTTGTCGATGAGTGCATCGAGACGAACGAGTGCCCACTTGTCGAGTTCTGTGAGCTGATCGTCAGATACGCAGTCCTTTTCAGGATCGAAGCCTGCGCCGTTGCCAAGGTTACCGAGTATAAATCTTGCAGTGTTTCTGATCTTCTTGTAAGCTTCAGAAAGCTGCTTTATAATATTCTGTGAAATTCTGATATCACTGTGGTAGTCTGAAGAAGCAGCCCAGATTCTGAGGATATCAGCACCGTACTGGTCTGTGATCTCGCTTGGATCGATACCGTTGCCGAGAGACTTGTGCATTGCCTTGCCTTCGCCGTCAACTACCCAGCCGTGTGTGCAGACAGCCTTGTATGGTGAAGCGCCCTTGTATACAACAGATGTAAGGAGTGATGACTGGAACCAGCCTCTGTACTGGTCAGCACCTTCAAGATAGAGGTCAGCCGGCCATGAAAGGCTTGGGAAGTCGCTGCCTTCGAGAACAGAAGTATGTGATACACCGCTGTCGAACCATACGTCCATGATGTCATATTCCTTGGTGAATTCGCCGCATCCGCATTCGCACTTTACGCCCTCAGGAATAAATTCTGATGCATCCTTTGTCCACCATGAATCACTGCCTTCCTTACGGAAAAGATCAGAAATTGCACTGATAGTTTCATCATTGCATATCGGCTTGCCGCAGTCCTTACAGTAAACAACAGGAATCGGAACGCCCCATGTTCTCTGACGTGAGATACACCAGTCAGATCTGTCGCGTACCATGCCCTTGATTCTGTCTTCGCCCCATGCAGGGATCCACTTAACACCTTCGATAGCCTTGATAGCTTCATCCTTGAATCCGTTTACTGAGCAGAACCACTGTTCTGTAGCACGGTAGATGATAGGGCTGTTACATCTCCAGCAGTGTGGGTACTGGTGGACGATCTTCTGCATTGCGAGAAGAGCACCGTTTTCTTCGAGCTTCTTTGCGATAGCCTTGTTAGCTTCATCTGTATCGAGGCCTTCGAATTCGCCTGCTTCTGCAGTCTGCTTACCCTTGGCGTCAACACATACGAGAATGCCGATATCGTCATATTTCTTGCAGACTTCAAAGTCCTCTACACCGTAGCCAGGAGCTGTGTGTACGCATCCTGTACCGCTTTCGAGAGTAACGTGATCACCTACGATAACAGGTGAAAGTCTGTCATAGAGAGGGTGCTTTGTCTTGATGTGTTCAAGATCAGAACCCCTGAAGAGACCTGTTGTCTCATATTCAGTAATGCCTGCAGCTTCCATAGTTACACTTACGAGCTCTTCAGCCATTACGTAGTATTCGTCACCTACATGAACAAGTGTGTAGTTGTAGTCCGGTCCGAGACATACAGCGAGGTTGCCCGGAATTGTCCATGTTGTAGTTGTCCAGATAACGAAGAACACCTTTGAAAGGTCAAGACCCATTGCTGTAAAGAGTCCCTTGTCGTCTGTTACATTAAACTTTACGTAGATAGAATGGCAAGGATCGTTTGAGTATTCGATCTCAGCTTCAGCGAGGGCTGTGTTACAGTCAGGGCACCAGTAAACCGGCTTGAGTCCCTTGTACATATATCCCTTCTTAACCATTGAACCGAAAACTTCAACCTGCTTTGCCTCATACTCAGGACGGAGTGTTAGGTAAGGATAGTCATAGTCGCCAAGTGAACCGAGTCTCTTAAAGCCCTTCATCTGGTTAGCAACCTGAGTCATAGCATATTCACGACAGTGCTTTCTGAGCTCTGTAGGCGGAATAGCACCGTCCTTTACGCCGATAGCCTTCATTGCCTTAAGTTCGATAGGAAGTCCGTGAGTATCCCAGCCAGGTACGTATGGCGCACAGAATCCGCTCATATTCTTGTACTTAACAATGAAATCCTTGAGAGACTTGTTTATCGCATGACCGAGGTGAATATCACCGTTTGCATACGGAGGGCCGTCATGAAGAATGAAGGATGGCTTGCCCTTGTTCTTTTCGATCATCTTGTAGTAAAGTCTTTCTGATTCCCACTTTTTAAGTGTTTCAGGTTCCTTTGTAGGCAGATTTCCTCTCATAGGGAAGTCTGTCTTTGGTAAGTTCAGAGTATTGTTATAATCCTGAGCCATTATTATCTATCTTCCTTTGC
>CADAPI010000158.1 GCA_902789705.1 uncultured Ruminococcus sp. | reverse complement strand
GCCACCTGAGTTATAAGTACCTTAAGAAAATGGTCCGAAAGTTCTTTTTCCTCATATTCATCCGCCGGAGCGTTATTGTAAGTAAATGCATAATTTGAACGTGTATTGCTTCTGATTCTGGCAAAACCTTTGTCTGTGCTCATACCCACATTGAAAGTAAGTGCATCAAACATGGTATCAGTGTTACTCTCGTATAATGTCGAATAATCAACGAAAGCAGCAAGTCCGCACACTTCAAACTTTACATTCCCTGCAAAAATAGTGTCACCGGTTTTTATTCCGGCATTGTCTGCGTGCATACGGTCGATAAGTATCTCTTTATCATTTTCAGGAGCATGACCATCAAGTATGTCATACAGATCGATGTCTTTTCTTTCAGGATAAACTCTTATCTTTGAATCATTTGAGCCGGTATTCTTATGTATTTCATCTACATCCTTATAGAAAAGCTCATAAACTGTGACCGGAACAGGATCAAATTCTTCATCCAGTTCATATCTTTCTGAAAGTTCAGAATATTTTTCATCTATCTTATCATCTATTTCCTTGTGTGCTTTATCAAAAGCTTCGTCCAGGGCTTTCTCATAATCTTCAGACTCTTTTGCAGTTTTCAGTGCCTCTTTATATGCCTTGTCAAAGTTTTCGCTTAAAGCACTGTCATAAGCCTTGTCGATAGCAGCCTGTTTTTCCTCGTCGGAATATTTCATACCAGCTTGCTCAGCCTGTGCAAGCTGACCGGTAACTGCTGCAGAAACCTGTTCAAGTATAGCTGCCTTTACCTGCTTTTCTACTTCTTCCGCTACAGCATCTTCAACGGCGTCAATAACTTCATCCTCTGCCTCATCATAGGCACGTTCACGGAATACTGATACAACATCAGCTTTCTCACCTGATTCTATAGCTTTGATCGTTTCCTCATCCGCTTTGTCCGAAAGGCGGAAATGTCCGTGCTCACGCTTCATGATCGTAACATTTTCATCAAGCGTGGTAAGCATACTGTTATTGGCAACATACATACCGGAAACAAATCCTATAACCGTTACCAGCATAAGAAAAATCATGATATAACGTCTGCGGTCGCGCCAGATGTCCTTCCAGACACGCTTTACCATCGGATCACGCGGACGCTTTCCGAATGAAATACTGTTCTTTTCCATACCGGAGCCCCCTTACCAGTCAAGCTCTTCGGCAGTGATCTTTTCAGTATTGATTATGTCATGCCTTATCTTTCCGTCACGGAACTTGATCACATGGTCAGCCATATTCTTTATAGCTTCGTTGTGAGTTACCATTATTATTGTATTTCCATACTTCTGGTTTACTTCTTCAATGAGTTTAAGTATCTCCTTGGAAGTCTTGTAATCAAGCGCACCTGTCGGTTCATCACAAAGAAGTATATCTGGATTTTTGATTATCGCACGTCCTATGGAAACTCTCTGCTGCTGACCGCCTGAAAGCTGATTCGGAAGTTTATAACGATGATCGTAAAGACCAAGAATCTTTAAAAGCTCATCAATATCAAGCGGCTTGTCAGAAAGATAAGCACCTGTTTCTATATTTTCCTTAACATTGAGGTTTGGTATAAGATTGTACATCTGAAATACGTATCCCAGATGCTTTCTTCTGTACAGAGTCAGATTCTTTTCGTTCATTTCCTCAAGCTTATCACCATTGATAATGATATCGCCTGAATCTGCGTTATCTATTCCTCCGAGAATATTAAGCAGCGTGGACTTACCGGAACCTGACGGGCCGAGAAGAACACAGAATTCTCCCTTTCCAACTGTAAAATCAAGACCTTTCAGTACTTCCTGTCTTGTTTCTCCTTCGCCGAAACTCTTTTTGAGTCCGCGTACTTCGAGGAATTTTTTCTCCTGTTCACTCATGATAATATTGCTCCTTTTCTTTATCTAATAGTTAGTTAGCACTAACCTTACGGTTTTATTATATCACTGTGCAATTATTAAATCAAGTGTCTTGAGATTTATGAAATATCAAAAAGATATGAAGAAATCATAAAGATTATTCGTAGTCCACTACGTTCACCCATGAAAGAAGGATCTCTTTTTCTTTATCCTTTTTCTTTGCTGACTGTGAAGCGGCAACTACAGGCATCCAGGACTGGACGTACTTCTTTTCTGTCTGACTCTTTGTGCAGAACAGTTCAAGATATTTCTCAGCACCGGCAATGTTTCCTTCAAGGCAGAATGTGAGATATGTTCTTGCGGCATCTGCAGAAGCGTTGCCCTGTGTGGCATGAGCCCAGTCGATGATGTAAGGAGTTCCGTCAGGAGTGATGATGATATTTGACGGTGTGTAGTCACCGTGACAGAGCTTAACGTGCTTCTTCATACCGTCAAGTCGTGTGTGAAGATCGTACTTTGTTGTATCATCAAGATCTGAAAGATCGATCTTGCGGTTCATCTTGTCTGTGAGACGACTAAGCAGCGGGCAGCTCTTTGACTGGATCTTCAGCTGCAGGTCAACGAACATTTCCATGTATTCGTCATACTTTTTCGGATTGGATGCAATAAGTTCCGAAAGGCTTTCGCCTTCAATGAACTGTGAAACGATCGCCCATTTTCCGTCTATTCTTGTTACTTCAAAAAGCTCCGGAACATTAAGACCAGTCTCCTCAACTCTTGCGTGGTTGAGGGCTTCGTTTAATACATCAGCCTTTGAAAACACTTCGTCGAAAAGCTTGATGCATCTGTCACCGTCACGGTAGATCTTCTTGTTTATTCTTTCTGAAATGCAGTTTTCAGGTTTCATACTCTTTTCCTCCCCTTTTAACCCTTAGGATATTCTTTTTCAGTAAATGTTTTTCCGTAATAAGCATTAAGATACATCTGCTTCATTTCACTCATAAGAGGATAACGCGGATTTGCACCTGTACACTGGTCATCGAATGCATTTTCTGTCATTTCATCAAGTGTTGCTAGGAAATCCTTCTCTGAGATGCCGTAGTCAGCGATAGTATCCTTGATTCCGATTCTGTGGCGAAGATCTCTGATAGCAGCGATAAGTTTTTCGAGCTTATCCTTCGGATCCTTACCGCCGAGGCCGAGATAATCAGCTACTTCAGCATAACGTTCGAGAGTGTGAGGATGATCGTACTGCGGGAATGTACCCATCTTAGCAGGCTTTTCGGAAGCGTTGAAGCGAAGTACATCTTCTATAACAAGAGCATTTGCTATGCCGTGAGGTATATGGTGGTAAGCGCCGAGCTTATGAGCAAGTGAATGACTGATACCGAGGAACGCATTTGCGAAAGCCATACCTGCCATAGTAGCTGCGTTGGCCATCTTTTCTCTTGCTTCAGGATCGTTCGGACCGTTATCGTAAGCTCTCGGGAGATATTTGAAGATGATCTTGAGTGCCTTAAGTGCAAGACCGTCAGTAAAGTCAGTTGCCATAATTGAGGCATATGCTTCAAGAGCATGAGTTACCGCGTCGATACCTGATGCTGAAGTAAGTCCCTTAGGAGCTGACATGTGGAAGTCAGTATCAATAATGGCCATATCAGGGAGAAGCTCATAATCTGCAAGCGGATATTTTACGCCAGTGCTTTCATCAGTGATAACTGCGAAAGGAGTTACTTCAGAACCTGTACCAGCTGATGTAGGAATTGCAATGAAGTATGCCTTCTCACCCATCTTAGGGAAAGTATATACTCTTTTTCTGATATCCATAAAACGCATTGCCATGTCTGCAAAATCTGCTTCCGGATGTTCGTAAAGCACCCACATGATCTTGGCAGCATCCATTGCAGAACCGCCGCCAAGAGCGATTATTACGTCAGGCTTGAATGAAGTCATCAGAGCTGCGCCTTCCTTTGCACACGCAAGTGTCGGATCCGGTGCAACGTCAAAGAAGGATGTGTGCTGAATACCGAGTTCATCGAGCTTGTCGGTAATAGCCTTTGTAAATCCGTTTTCGTAGAGGAACTTATCTGTTACAACAAAGGCACGCTTCTTGTCCATTACTGTCTTAAGTTCATCAAGTGCCACCGGCAGGCAGCCTCGTTTCATGTATACTTTTTCAGGAACTCTGAACCAGAGCATATTCTCTCTCCTTTCGGCAACGGTTTTGATATTGATAAGATGCTTTACTCCGACGTTCTCACTGACTGAATTGCCGCCCCATGAGCCGCATCCAAGTGTGAGTGAAGGTGTAAGGCTGAAGTTGTAGATGTCACCGATACCACCCTGAGATGATGGTGTATTTACGAGAATACGGCATGTCTTCATTATACTTCTGAATTCTTCAAGCTTAGCCTGTTCTGTAAGAACGTTAAGGTAGATAGATGATGTATGACCGTAACCGCCGTCAGCAATGAGTTTTTCAGCCTTATCGAAAGCGTCCTTTATATCTTCTGCCTTGTACATTGCAAGGACTGGTGAAAGCTTTTCATGTGCGAATTCTTCAGAAAGATCTGTGCTGTCTACTTCACCGATAAGGATCTTTGTTCCTTCAGGAACTTTTACACCGGCAAGTTCAGCGATCTTGCATGCACTCTGACCAACTATCTTTGCATTGAGCGCACCGTTTATAAGAATTGTCTTTCCGACTTTTTCTTTTTCAGATTTTGTAAGGAAATAGCATCCGCGTGCTGCAAATTCAGCCTTTACTTTATTGTAAACATGCTTGTGAACGATAGTAGACTGCTCAGAAGCACAGATCATACCATTGTCGAATGTCTTTGAATGGATGATCGAGTTTACTGCGAGAATAATATCTGCAGTTTCGTCGATGATAGCAGGTGTGTTTCCGGCACCAACACCAAGTGCAGGCTTACCGCTTGAATATGCAGCCTTAACCATTCCCGGACCACCTGTCGCAAGAATTATATCTGCTTCAGCCATTACAAGATTAGTCATTTCGAGGCTCGGTACATCGATCCATGAAATAATGCCTTCCGGAGCACCAGCCTTAACTGCAGCTTCAAGAACGATCTTAGCAGCTTCAATTGTAGATTTCTTTGCTCTTGGATGTGGGCTGATGATGATACCGTTTCTAGTCTTAAGTGCAAGAAGTGACTTGAAGATTGCTGTGGAAGTAGGGTTTGTTGTCGGGATTACAGCAGCGATAAGGCCGATAGGTTCAGCGATTCTTGTAATACCTGCAGCCTTGTCTTCTTCAATGATACCGCATGTTTTAGTGTTTCTGTAAGTGTTGTAGATATACTCGGAAGCAAAGTGGTTCTTGATGACCTTGTCCTCAACTATACCCATTCCTGTTTCTTCAACAGCAAGCTTTGCAAGCGGTATTCTGTTCTTGTTTGCAGCAGTCGCCGCAGCGAGAAAGATCTTATCGACCTGTTCCTGCGTAAATGAAGCGAACTGCTTCTGCGCATTTCTGACTCTTTCGATTGCAGCTTCCAGCTTTTCTACGCTGTCAACTATTTCGTAGTTCTTCTTATCCATTTTTACCTCCCGGATTTTATAATATTTATGTGAACATAAATTGTAAATCTATTATCATTATTTACGAACACGGAAAATCAGGACACTCTTATTTACTGTGTAACTGATTATTTACGCGCAACACCTGTATCTCTTGCAGCCTGTGCCACTGCTTCGGCAACAGCCTTCGCTACATTCCTGTCAAGCGCGCTCGGAATGATGTAATCTGCACTGAGCTTATCATCTGTTACAAAAGAAGCGATAGCCTTTGCTGCAGCGATTTTCATTGCGTCGTTGATATCGCTTGCACACACATCAAGAGCTCCGCGGAAAATACCCGGGAATGCGAGAACGTTGTTTATCTGGTTAGGATAATCGCTTCGTCCTGTACCTACTACTGCAGCTCCGGCAGCAAGTGCATCCTCCGGCATGATCTCAGGTGTAGGATTTGCCATCGGGAAAATGATCGGATCCTTTGCCATCGACTTAACCATTTCGCGTGTAACGCATCCCGGTGCAGAAACGCCAATGAAAACATCTGCGCCTTCTATTACATCCTTAAGAGTACCCTTTCTCATTTGCTTGTTAGTGATCTCAGCCATTTCCTCCTTGACAGGATTCATGTCTTCAGTTCTGCCCTTGTAAACTGCGCCCTTTCTGTCACAGAGAACAACATCTTTAAGACCCATGGAGATAAGAAGCTTTACTATCGCAATACCGGCAGCACCGGCACCACTTGTTACTACTCTGATCTCATCGATTTTCTTGCCGACTACCTTAAGCGCATTCATCATAGCCGCAAGTGTTACAACCGCTGTTCCGTGCTGGTCATCGTGGAAAATCGGAATGTCACAGCATTTCTTCAGTTCCTTTTCTATTTCAAAGCATCTTGGAGCTGATATATCTTCAAGATTTACGCCTCCGAAAGAACCGGCAAGAAGTTTAACAGTATTTACAATATCGCTTACTTCC
>CADAPI010000157.1 GCA_902789705.1 uncultured Ruminococcus sp. | reverse complement strand
GGTGAGGAACCGAAACCGATTGCAAAGATCGCATCCGGCGGTGAACTTTCACGAATCATGCTTGCCCTTAAAACTGTGCTCGCTGATCAGGATGACATACCGACACTTATCTTCGATGAAATCGACACCGGTGTAAGCGGACGTGCCGCCCAGAAGATCGGCATCAAACTTCAGGAGATAAGCGCTCACCGTCAGGTGCTCTGCGTAACACATCTTTCACAGATAGCGGTAATGGCTGACAATCACCTTCTCATCGAAAAGAAAACCAAAGGCGACCGCACAGCTACCGACGTAACCAAGCTTGACAAATCAGGCCGCATACGCGAGATAGCAAGAATAATGAGCGGTGAAAATCCAAGCGAACTGATGCTGAAAAATGCGGAAGAACTGCTTGATACAAACAGAAGAAAAAAATGATATAAAAAGCTGATATGTATTCAGTTAGGGAAACACTGATTTAATCGGAAATCCGGCGAAGCCGGATTTCCGGAGGTGGGATTTGCGGGGCTTCGCCCCGAAGCCCCACGCTGATTTATGAATAAATCAGCGCTTCCTTAGTTATTCACACCGCCGCCTTAGCTTTTCTGAAAACAAACTTCTGCTGCATGATGTAGCTGAAAGCGAAAAGGATGAGTTCGGTCATGAGCTTTGCGAGGTATGCGCTTATGCCGATGCCGGCGAGAGCACGAAGGATAAGTGTGTTGAGGAGAAGGACAACTGCTGCGAGGCAGAAATATTTAAGTGCTGATGAGGAAAATCTGGTTTCGGAGCAGAAGACGAATTTTCTGTTTACTCCGAAGTTTAAAAGGCTGCTGCAGATTCTTGCGATTATGTTGGAGTAGACTGCTGAACCAGTCAGAAGTGAGAGTGCGCAGAAAAGACCGTAGTCTGCGAGGAAGCACATGAATGATGATGCTGAGTACTTAAGTATTTCCTTATAGATTCTGAAGGCGTCCTTTATGGTGTTGAAGTGTGAGGATGAATTGTCGCCCAGGTAAACTGTTTCTATCCATACTTCCTTTATCGGGACTGAGCGGCCGGACATTTCCATGAGAACGTTCATTTCGTATTCGTATCTGCTGCCGCTTATTTCGAGCATCTGTTCTGAAAGATGATGGCTGAAAGCTCTGAGTCCTGTCTGGGTGTCGAATACTTTTACGCCGGATGAGATCCTGTAGACTGTTCTTGTGATGGTGTTGCCGACACGGCTTCTTAACGGAACATCTCCCTCAAATTTTCTGCTTCCGAGGATGAGACTGTCAGGATTTGCTTCTGCTTCATTACATACATTGATGATGTCCTTGGTCTTGTGCTGTCCGTCGGCATCGGCTGTTACGATGATATATGGTTCCGGATAGTGTTCACGGATGTATCTGATACCTGTCTTGATTGCTTCGCCTTTGCCCTTGTTGACATCATGCTCAACAACTGTTGTAAGTTCACGGGCGATATCGAAAACATGATCGAATTCGTTTCCGCTTCCGTCGTTTACTACTATTACTTCAAAACCTGCTTCCTTAAGTTCGCGTACTGTATCTGTCATTTCCATGCCTGGCTTGTATGCTGGTATAACTGCTATATTAACTGAATTTTTCATATCTTTATTCCTCCTGAAATAACTGTTTTAAGGAAACACTGATTAAATCGGAAATCCGGCTTCGCCGGATTTCCGGAGGTGGGATTTACGGGGCTTCGCCCCGAACCCCCCGCTGATTTATGAATAAATCAGCGTTTTCTTAATATTCCGGTTATAAACACTGACCGGTCCGTAAATACGTTTTACCGGGGATCTGTATCTTCAGTGTTCCTTCTGTGATTATTATTTTACTGTTCAAAGGTTAGAATAAGGTTAGAAAAAATATTTTTTTCGTCAGCGTTTTACAGACATCAATTCAGCTGTCCGGATACAGTAAATTTGCAGTATTGTATTGCTTTTATGTTGATTATAATGTATAATATATTAAAAAGACGGGAAAGCACCAGTAAAGAGAGGTCGTACGCAATGCATTCTTTGTTTGAAAAACAGGACAGTCTGAATGCTCCTGTCGAAACCTTTATTTATGATACTGAAAAAATGCCGTTTCCGGTAAAGCCGCACTGGCACTACTTTGCGGAATTTCTTTATATACTTGACGGAAGTGCGGAGGTAACGTGTGACGGAAGGTCCTGTACGGTAAAGAAAGATGAGTTTATCATCCTGTTTCCTTCCACAGTTCATTCGATCTTTCCGGCTTCTGACGGACTGAAAATGTTTGCGGGAATAAAATTTGACACGGCGAAATTTCCGGACACCTCATCCTATGCGCCTTCTGTGTCCGGTATTTTCAGATATGCGGCACAGGAAAACATGCAGATACACTTTAACGCTGCTGAAGCGGAAAGCTTTCACTGCCGCGAGATATTCTCCGACTGTGCAAATGAGAGCATGAACTACCGTTACGGCAGAGATGTCATCCAGCGTTCGCAGATCTACAGACTTATTTTTGCCGTGGTGAGATACTGGATGGAATCCGGTCTTGATATGGGTAAATGTCCTGTAAACTCACCGGATATATGCGGAATTGAAAACGTAGCTGAATATATCGACAGCAGCCTGTCTGAAAACCTGCGTGTAGCTGACATAGCGCGCAGATGCCATATGAGTTATTCCGGCTTTGCGGCAAAGTTCCACGAGAGCTACGGTATGAGCTGCAAGGAATACATTGAACTAATGCGTATCTACAAGGCGGAGGAATATCTCATCTTTACTGATCATGACCTGGCATTCATAAGTGAGAGGACCGGATTTGCCGACAGCAGCCACCTTATACGCAGTTTCAGAAAATATCGTAAGATAACTCCGAAACAGTTCAGAATGCTGAAAAAACATACGGGGTAAAGCTGATAACAGCCGCATCCTCAAAAGTATAATAATTGAATTGAAAAATAGAATAAATCTCTAATTGTACCGGCGGGTTATTGATTTGTACCTGCCGTTTGTGTTACCATTTAACTGGCGATACAGAGAGTCCGGTAATTTCTCCGTATCCCCTGTGATTTTAGTATCATGCAAAGCCTGTTTTCATTAAGGGCCGGACACTTCGGACAGGATCAAGCATACAGCAAAGGAGAATTCTAATGTTAGATGTTAAAGGACGCTGGGTATTCATAACAGGTGCGGCAAGAGGTATCGGCCGCGGAGCAGCGCTTTTTATGGCGTCTAAGGGATGCAATCTCATCCTTCAGGCAAGAAAGGCTGAAAACTGTGAAGCTACAGCAGCTGAAGCAAGAGCAATGGGTGTTGAAGTACGTACAGTAGGTGCGGAATTTACTGACCTTAAGCAGGTAGAAGCAATGCTTGCAGCCATTGATGATATGAAAGTTGATGTTGACATAGTGCTCAACAATGCGGGACTTCAGGTGGCATACAGGGAAAAGTACAACGAGACTCCTGCGTCAGATTACGAAACAAGCTTTATGGTAAATACCATTGCTCCTATGATGATAGTTTATCACTTCCTTAAGAAGATGGAAAAGAGAGGCTTCGGAAGGATCGTTAATACAACGAGCGGTATCCGTCTTGAACCTGAGCAGGCTGGTTACAGTGCCAGCAAGGCGGCTCTCGACAAGGTTACAATGGACCTCGCTTCAAAATACAACGGAACAGATATCTGCATAAACCTGACAGATCCGGGCTGGTGCAGAACAGATCTCGGCGGTCCGAATGCTCCGAACGCGCCTGAAAGCTCTCTGCCGGGAGTTATTGTCGGTGCTTTTGTAAATGACAGAAAATCAGGCAGAAACTTTTCAGCAGGCGACTTTTACGGCATGACACTTGAAGAAGCCGTTGACAATGCTGAAAACAACATACTCTCTTATACAGGATCTATTGGTTTATAATTTCAGTTTTTATCTGACTGGTGGTTCAACGCTTTCCGGTCAGTGAATATCAGGGAAACACTGATTAAACCGGAAATCCGGCTTCGCCGGATTTCCGGAGGTGGGATTTGCGGGGTTTCGCCCCGGAGCCCCACGCTGATTTATGAATAAATCAGCGTTTCCTTAGAACAGTCTTACTACAGGAGGACAGATCAATGAACGATTTCAATTTTTACAGCCCTACGGAATTTGTTTTCGGAAGAGGCAGGGAAAAGGAATGCGGCGCTTACGTGAAAAAATACGGCGGAACCAGGGTTCTTCTCCACTACGGCGGAAGTTCAGCAGCCCGGTCAGGACTGCTTGGCAGAGTAAAGGCTTCGCTTGACACATGCGGAGTTGCGTACTGTGAACTTGGCGGCGTTCAGCCTAATCCGCATGATTCACTGGTGTACAAGGGAATAGAGCTTGCACGTAAGGAAAAAGTTGATTTTATTCTTGCAGTCGGAGGCGGTTCTGTAATAGATTCTGCCAAGGCTATCGCAATGGGAGTACCGTATGAGGGCGATTTCTGGGACTTTTACAGCGGTAAACAGCCGGAAAAAGCTCTGCCGGTTGCTACAGTACTTACCATTGCAGCTGCAGGCAGCGAAGGCTCAGGCGACTCAGTTATAACCAAAGAGGACGGAATGCTTAAGAGAGGCGCAGGTTCAGACCTTATCAGACCGCGTTTTTCTGTAATGAATCCTGAACTTACCCAGACTCTTCCTGCTTATCAGACAGCATGCGGTGCTACTGATATCATGGCTCATGTTTTTGAAAGATATTTCACAAACACAAAGGAAGTTGAAATTACTGACAGACTCTGTGAAGCAGTGCTTCTCACAATGATAAAGGAAACTCCGAGAGTAATTGCCGATCCTGACAATTACGAAGCACGTGCCAATATTATGTGGGCAGGAACAGTTGCCCATACAAATATTGTGGGCGTAGGCAGGGAACAGGACTGGAACAGCCACGGAATAGAACACGAGCTTTCTGCTCTTTATGACTGTGCTCACGGTGCTGGTCTTGCAGTAATTATGCCTGCATGGATGGAGTACGTATACAAGCACAATGTAAGACGTTTCTGCCAGATGGCAACAAGAGTTTTCGGCCAGCAGATGGACTATGAAAAGCCTGAGGAAACAGCGCTCAAGGGAATTACAGCATTCAGATATTTCCTGCGTTCAATAGGCATGCCGATAAACTTTGCGGAACTCGGCGCAAAGGAGAAGGATATACCGCTTCTGGTTGAAAAATTCGGACTTGGCGACGGCCGCACAGGCGGATTTGTTCACCTTTCATCCGAAGATATCGCAGCGATATATAAAATAGCTGCACATGCTGATCTGTAATCTATAATCTTCATAACCTAAAAGAAAGTCTCCGGCACTGGTTAAAAACCGATGCCGGAGACTTTCTTTATTTATACTGCCCGTCAAGGGAGCTGCCGTTTATTTCAGGAAATAACCTACGTAGAATTTACTGTCCTTGTCATAAGCGAAAAGACTGGACAGTGTTTCGTATACACCACGCTGTACAGCTGTCGTGCCTCTGTTGAGATAATTGTCGCCCGGAGTGTGATCACTGAACTTGTTGAATGTCTGAAGTTCGTTTCCGGCAAATGTGCAGGCGAAAGTGTGTATAGCCTGATGGAAAGTAGAGAACTTGTATGAAATGATGGCACTGAGAGAGTCTCTGATCAGTTCATCGCTCTTTAAAACGTTTCCGTCAAGTTTCTTGTCCTTTGAAAGATTTTTGTCTCTGCTGTGGACAGTCTCGAATCTGATATTGTGACCTTCGAGGCATGAAGCAATTCTGTCAGGATCGCCGCCCCAGCCGCCGTCTCTGGTGTTTATCGAAGCAAGCTTTTTTATACCGAAGGCTGAACCTGTATCCACAATGAACTTTTTAAATGAGTTTTTGTAAAGACCGCTGAGCTCGAACTCAACAGCAAGTTTGAAAAAGTCATGGTTCATTTCGTCGAAACTGCCTGTTGCAAGGCGTATGGCATTACACACTGCAATGACTTCACAGGCAACACCGTCCATGAACACGTCTGCATAGTGCAGCTGTGTAAAGTTTCCGCCCGACTGGTTGACTATGAGGCCTACATTGTTGTACATAAGAGCATTTTCCGTGGAAATGTTTAAACGTATGTTGTTGTAGTAGTTGTTAAGCGCACGGCCGACATCATTTTCCGTAGATGAACTCCAGCCGAGATACTGCATGCATGCCAGACCGAAAGTGACCCAGTCTGAAAGCGGGCAGAGAGCAAGACTGGTTGTTTCGTCAGAACCTCTGACAGCAATTACGGAATACTTGTCCCAGCCGATGTAAATATGGTCCGGATCACCGTTTTCGTCAAAGTGCGGAAGAATGTCCCAGATCTGATCGGCCCTGTTCTGATAACGTTCAGCGGAAATAAAGAATTTGCCCGGCTCGTTTGAGTTGCGGAGAGTAATAACTGTTGACGGATCTTCGGCAAGGCAGATAACGTATCCTGATTCCTTCCAGCGGAACAGGAATTTTGTTTTCTGGAAAGCGTCATAAGTCAGGACCTCTTCTCCCGTCTTTATGTACCTGCTGTATTCTCCGTCCTGTAACGCTCCTATGTAGTAGACTTCACCGTTAAGAAAAGAGAAGAAATCATTTGCAGGAAGAGGAACGTTATTCGGATTGAATTCTCTGGTTTCGAATTTATTCATTATTATGCATTCCTTTGAATTATCGGGAAAACACTGATCTGTGTATATTTTCGGGCTGTGCTGCAAAGCGTTACAAACAGTCCGGCCAGTGCTTCCGGAATAATAATAAAAAGTGTGTGTGTGACTTTTAATAGACACATTTATTATACTACATTTTCTTAAACTTTTCAATGATTTTTCATATTGTTTTTATATAATATATTGTAGGAAAAATTCATTCAACTCTGCTTCGGCAGCAGTACCGGAACCAGCAGATCACGTTTTCAGCAGTTATCTTACCGGTTTGAAAAATGCTAAAGCCTTCGCATGGATGAAAGTTTACAGAAAATTTGTTTAAAGTGTCCATAATACGCTGTATAAATACTACATATTTCATAATTAAAAATAGTGACGGGTACTTTTAAATTGGAATGATTTATGTTATAATAATATCAGATAAATATGCCTGCGTCCGGTGCAGGCAAATCTTAAAGAGAAAAGAGTGATATTTATGGCTGAAAAAACAGAGAAAATAATTAACGTAGATAATTCTGATCAGATCCAGGAACTGCTCGGCAACTGTGATTCCAATCTCGATTCGATCCAGAAAAAGTACGGAGTCGTTATAATTAGTCGCGGCAATAACATCAAGATAATCGGTTCTGAAGAAAATACTTCGGAAGCTGAGAAAGCCATAAGGGCACTTCTTGAATATGCAGGCAAGGGCGAAAACTTAAACGACCAGAGTGTGCGTTATGTGACTAACATGGTTTCGTCGGGTGCTGAAAAGGAGCTCAAGGAACTGGTTGGCGACAGTCTCTGTATTACCACGAGCGGAAAGGTGGTCAGACCTAAGACGGTAGGTCAGCAGAAGTACGTTGATGCCATCAGAAAAAATACCATCGTTATCGGAATCGGACCTGCAGGTACAGGTAAGACTTATCTTGCTGTTGCCATGGCTGTAAGAGCATTCAAGGCACATGAAATAACAAAGATAATCCTTACCCGTCCGGCCGTTGAAGCAGGCGAGAGCCTCGGATTTCTTCCGGGCGATCTTCAGGACAAGGTAGATCCTTACTTAAGACCGCTTTATGACGGACTTTTCGATATGATGGGTGCTGAAGCCTTCCAGAAGCACATGGAAAAGGGCACGATCGAAGTTGCTCCTCTTGCGTATATGAGAGGACGTACTCTTGATGATGCGTTCATCATCCTTGATGAAGCACAGAACACAACATCTGAACAGATCAAGATGTTCCTTACACGTCTTGGCACCAACAGCAAGATGGTCATTACAGGTGACGTTACCCAGATCGACCTTCCGGCCAGCAAGAAGTCCGGCCTTGTTGAGGTAACAAAGGTCCTTAAGAATGTGGACGACATTTCTATCCAGAAGTTCTCTGACAAGGACGTTGTAAGACACAAGCTTGTTCAGGACATTATCAAAGCATACGAGAAATATTTTGAAGAAGGGAAGAAAAAATAAATCATGTCAAAGCTTAAGGTTTATATAAAAAATTCACAGTCAGAGGTGAAGGTACCGGTAGGCATCAGACTTCTTATCAGACGCTGCTGTCAGGCTGTACTCATCACTGAAAATTTCAAGAGAGATACTGAAGTAAGTGTTTCCTTCATCAACAACAAGGAAATCAGAAACTTAAACAGAATTTACAGAGACAAGGACAAGTCAACAGACGTTCTTTCATTCCCTCTTGGTGAAGACGGCAACTACGACATCAACCAGGAAAACGGATATGTAATGCTCGGTGACATCGTTATCTCACTTGAAACTGCCATCAAGCAGGCTGA
>CADAPI010000156.1 GCA_902789705.1 uncultured Ruminococcus sp. | reverse complement strand
GTAAGAAGGATCTCTTCCTTTGTTGGTTCCGGAGGAGCAGCCTTTTCTTCTTCTTCCTTCTTCTTCTTGCCGAGTTCCATAGCCTTGTTTACAGCCTTAACGATTACGAAAAGGATGACAGCCATGATGAAGAAGTTGATAACTGCTGAGATGAATGCGCCGTAGTCGAATGCTACGCCGTTGATCTTGAACTGACCGCCGACAGGGATGAGGTTACCGTTTTCGTCTGTCTTGCAGCCGCCTGTGATGAGTGAGATGAGAGGATTGATGAAGCTGCCTGTAAGAGCAGTTACGATGTTCTGGAAAGCAGCACCGATGATAACGCCGACTGCGAGATCCATAACGTTACCCTTGGCGATAAATTCCTTGAATTCGTCGATGATGCCCTTCTTTGACTTGATTGCTTCCACGACTTTGTTTTCGTTTGCCATAATACTAACTCCTTTTTACGTATTCCTATTTGCATAGAGAAATAATCTGTTACTAATAATTATAGCTTAAAATAATATTTTTTGCACTATACATTATAAACGAAAAAAGAAACGTAAAATGACTTGAAACTGATTATTTTTAAAGGTGTTCTGCAGACCGGAAATCCGGCTTTGCAGAAGATCCGGCCGGAACTGTTTTATGAGGGTTCCCCGTCTGTTTTATCATCGGAATTTAATGTATGCCGTGAATTTATTGTTTTCGGAATTTACATCAAATCTGAATCCGTGAAGGTCTGCTATCTGTTTGGCAATCGCAAGACCAAGACCGCTGCCTGAACATGAACTCCTTGCGGCATCACCCTTTCGGAATGCTTGTACAAGTGCCTTTGCATTTATGACATTTTCCGTTACATCATTGGAAATGCGTAGAGAATTGCTGTCGGCATTTATCTCTATAGTTCCTTTTTCAGGAGTATAGCGTACAGCGTTTCCGATAAGGTTTGTGATCATCTGTGACATCATCTGCGGATTTGCTTTCACCGTGCCGGTTCCGTCGAGTTTAACGACCAGTTTCTTAGCTTGTATTTCTTCAGAAAAATGAACAAGCGCATCTTTAATGATCTTTTCAGTATTACACTGTTCGCTGCTTACTTCCGCTGCCTTTTCTATCTTTGCGAGATCAAGGGTATCGGCTATCATCCTGTCGATATACTGAGTATTCTTAAGGATGGACTCAGCGTAGGTCTCACGCTTTTCTGTATGAACATTTGCAATGAGATTTTCAGCATATCCTGAAATAGCGGCCAGCGGTGTTTTCAGATCGTGAGCCAGAGCTGCGGTGAGACTGTTTCTGTATTCGTTCATTTCATATTCTTTTCTGTAACGCATATATCGTAAACGTGCTATGAGATATGAGAATGCGATCGCGGCTGCAAGCAGCAGACTTACGTCGGTGAGGATCTCATCAAAGAACAGGTTTACCGTATTGAAATACGAAACGGTGTAGATCTTCCAGCGGGGGCCTGCGTTAGCACTGCCGTTATAGCCAAGTGACCATGAAAAAGGATTGCCTTTTTTACAGTAAAACATATGGATATCACCATTCAGAAAACTCTTTTTTAATTCCGGTATGAGACTGTCACAGTATGAACCTTTGTGCGTTCCGATGCAGCTGGCAGCAATGCAGTTTACGGTAAGTGCGTCATCGTAATGCTTATCAGATTTTTCACTCTGAAAATGAACATATCCATCAGGTATCACGGCGTCAGAAACAATATCGTAGCTGGCGATGAGTCTGTTGTTTTTATTGTATATTGAAAGAGTGCAATTTTTTATTACAGCACTTTCATCTTTTATATACACATCATCTGCTTCGATTAGTGAATACTGGTAGTTAGTTTGGTGCTTCCTCTCGCATGACCAGATCTGCTCCATCAGGTCAGGATCACTGCAGAGAGCCGCTGCTTTGAAATTCTGCTTTTTAGTTCCGCTGATACAGTTTTTACTGAAATAATCGTCTGAGAGATTTTCTATCGGCTTTAAATATTCGTCTTTGCTTGCTTCAGCAATACAGTATATAACACTGCTGCTGTCGTAAAACTTATCGTTCTCTGAATCATATACTACAGTACAGTAATCGTTGTATGGATAATCCCGAACTACCATTGCCTTTGTGAGAAGCATTTTCATACTGTTTTCGGTTATCTCAGAGTCCCCTGCATTTTTTAGAGTATCATAAATACTGTAATTACTTTGCTGGTAGGAGAATGTTTCCATAACTCCGAGTGCATTTTTCAGCACACCGTAGTAAAAGGTGAAGCCTGTCAGGAATGCAAATGTCAGAACGACTGGAAATGTCCGCGTGAAATAGTATAGTAAACCTCGTTTTTTGTCTGTCTTTCTTTTCATATAATATCCCTCCATATGATCTCTGTACCTGCCGGCAGAGATTTTCAGTTAATGAGCAGAAAACTGAATGCCGGTAAGCCGTGAGTTTTTATTCGGTGAGTTTATATCCTTTGGAGATAACGGTTTTTATCTGCCCGCCCGGATTACCGAGAGCCTTTCTGAGCTTTTTGATATGATTATCCACCACACGGTCGCCTCCGAAATAATCCGTTCCCCAGATACGGTCAAGGAGCATTTCACGGGAAACCACCCAGTTTTTATGTTCCATAAGGAAACGGAGAAGGGCGAATTCCTTAGGTGCGAGTTCTACATCATTTCCGCCGGAATTTACTTCGAGTGTGCGGAGATCAAGTCTGATATCCCCGCAGACAAGTTCTGCTTTCTGAAGGACTGTTCCGCCGGCACGTTTGAGAAGTGCTATGCATTTAGCGTAGAGTGCCGCCAGCGAAAACGGCTTTATAATATAGTCGTCGCAGCCGAGTGCATATCCGTAGAGCAGATCCTCTTCTCTGGCGCGCGCAGTCAGGAAAAGGAGCGGCACATCAGCAGGTGTGGCTGAGTTTTTCGATGAGCGGATCTCACGGCAGAGTGAAAATCCGTCGATGCCCGGCATCATCACATCGAGTATAAGCAGATGAAATTCTTCTTCTGTTAATTTTTCCAGAGCGGAAGTCCCGTCCGGAACGCACACAAGCTCAGTACATTCATCTGTCTTTTCTGAAAAATAATCGGAAATGATCTCGGTTATCTGAGGATCGTCCTCAGCAAGCAGAATTCTGTAATTCATGTTCTCACCTCATGTTTATATGATACAGGGGAGATGTATCCTCTGTGTATCCTTCGTATGTTTTTGCAAGTAAATTCTGAGTTGTTCAAAAATCAGAGTTGTGGAGCGGGGCGAAGCCGCGCAGATCTCACATACTGCGTAAAAGAGAGTTTTATTCAGCAAATGCTGATTTATGTGTAATCTGAGATTGCATTTAAAAGTGAAATATGATAAAATATTCGGTGAAATGCAATTGAACGGAAAAGGCCACTGACGGGAGGAAAACTGTAATGAATAATAAAGGAAAAAAAGCACTGATGATATCTGCTGTCTTTGCTGCAGGACTCGCCGCAGGATATGGCGTAATGGGTCTGCTTGACGGCGGTGATAAAGACAATAAAAAAAATACTTTGCCTGACACCGGTGAAAAGGTTACTATCCTCTGCTGGAATGAAGATGAAAGCAGACCGATGGTTGACCTGTTCTGCAGGGAGACCGGAACTGATCCGGAACAGATCGAAATAAAAAATTTCTGCGTCGGAGGAGGTCAGGCACAGGAATGCTACAGAGAATATCTGGGTGATCCGTCAAATGAAGCTGACATTATATTCTATGAGCCGGACTGGGGATATCAGTTTACAGACGATGATTCGGTAACGCTTCCTCTTAAGAAACTTGGATATGACGAATCTAATTTTTCTGATCTGTACAGCTATGTCGTTGAAACAGGACGTTCGACAGTAACAGCAGAACTTAAAGGCGTGTCATGGCAGGCATGTCCGGGTACTTTCTGCTACAGGGAAGATCTTGCGAAAAAATATCTTGGTGTCAGATCACCTTCTGAGATGGGTGAAAAGGTGAAAAACTGGGACAGCTTTTTAAAAACGGCAGAAGAACTGAAAGCTTCAGGTGGTCCGGCACTTTCAGCAACACTTCAGGGAGTATGGCATGCTTATTCAGCTGGAAGAACCTTACCGTGGATGCTTGGCGAAGAATTTACCGGGGATGATTTCATTCTTGAATATGCCGGCTTTGCCAAAAAGCTTTATGACAATGAATATATAACGCACGATCATCAGTGGACAGATACCTGGTTCGGACTGGCCGATACAGATGAAGTTATGGGCTTCTTTTTATCGTCATGGGGTATCGACATGATTCTTTCAGATTACGGAACCAATGGTAAGTGGAAGTGCGTCGCTGGTCCTTCTGACTACTACTGGGGAGGCACATGGCTGGCAGTTTCCGAAAGATGTGATAACCTCGGCAAAGTGAAGGAATTTATAGATTTCTTTACTTCGAATAAAAAAGCCATTGAAACTTTTTCACTTGAAAATGAAGAGTTTATGTCAAATAAAAAGGTAATGCAGGACATTGTAGCTCTCGGAAAACATAAAGGCTCTGAGACACTCGGAGGACAGGATCAGTTTGAGGTTTTTGACAAGGTTTCGTCGGGAATATATGTTAAGGATATGATCACTTCTTATGATGCCGTAATATACGATGCAGTTGACACGGCTGTTGAAGATTACTGTGATGGTTATTATGAAGCTACGGATGAAATGATGGATTATCTGAAAGATAATATATTTTACAGCATTGAAACAGACAGTTTCACGTGATACTATTATATTGTATAGGAAAAACTGAAATAATGCAATGAAATACAGTGAATGCAGGCGGTCCATCCAGCCAATGATTGTGTACAAAAGCATTAATGACTGCTTCACGATAGGCATCCTGATTAAACAATGGAACCTCTTTACGTTCCACTATCCTTCCTCGTTCATCAGCCTGGGGAACATTCAGAACTTCTCCGTACCGCAGAATCCCATCAAGTGAATATAACAGGCAATCATTTCCAAACTCCCGCACCGCGTACATGGTTGACGCTTTGGTTTTACCCTTGAATAATCCAAACCGGATTGAAATCTGGCTGTTATCGGACAGCAGCTGCGCCATGACATTATATCTGCCATCTTCAGTCAGAAGATTCAGATTCTTCTTGAAGTTTCTCCGGTTCAGCGTTATTCCTCTGGATCCATAATACGCAAACAGTTTATTAAAGGTCAGTTCCTGATACTCGGACGCTGTTTTCTCAATTGTCGGTACTTCTCCGCGCAGAGCCATAAACAACTGCGCTTCCCGTTCCGGATAATCCATCAGATTTACTTTACCGGAGCCGATACGAAAGTACCTGGTTCTGTCAAAAGCAGTAGGAATATCTTTGGCAGCAGGGATGATCAGAGCAACAACTCGCTCACCATGGAACATGGTTTCTTTGAACTCGAAGGCAAGATCCGGTTTCATCTGCCTGGCGAGATAATGCTCAAGTGGTTCATTTTTCACATCTCTATGGAAATCAAAATCCGTCCCGACGACCTGGTGTGACCCATCTTCAATACCCCAGACAAAAAACGCGAAATCCTGTCCCGCCATAGCAGCAGCATTTGACATACCGGAAATGTATTCTCCTAAAGCATGCGGTTCATACCAGTTCTCTTTAAACTCGAACCAGTCTTCTTCATAGTCTCGGGAAATAAGATCCTCGAGAATATTATTCAAATTGTGTTCCATACCTATTCTCCCATGCGTGACAAGAAAACGTTAAATGAGTATAAATATGAAAATGGAGGACACTTCGTCCTCCTGTTTGGCGATATCTGTAACTTTTATAGATACAATACAATCCCAATTCTGCAATGTCAATCCCACAATAATGCCAATTGCTTTTTCCGAGTCCAGACTACTCACTCAACCTGAATTCAACTTGTTTACGATCCGTACCGGTTTTGGATCTCGTACGATACTTTTATTACGATATATGCTGAGAACAAATCCTGTCATGATATAGGTCACAAGCGTTCCGCTTCCTGTGTATGACAGAAACGGGGTACTGGAAGTCGTCATCGGAACCCATCCCAAAAGCATGGCTAAATTCAAAATAAACTGCAATGTAATCACAGCAATACTGCCGGTCCCCATCATCATACCAAGGCAGTTTTTTTGCTTCCTGATCTCACGGTACATCCACAAGAATAGAAGACCCATCATCACCGAAAAGAGAATCACAGGAACAATGCCAAATCTGGCCGCCATATAAGCCAGTACATAATCCTGCTTTACCTCGGGAAGACTCTCCAGTAACTGCATTGCATTCTGACTCAGACCCAAAAGTCTGACTTGGTTAAACACCAGATGGAGCGTATGGAGCAGATAGTTTTCCGGACCGCTGCGGGTAATCCAGGCTAAAAGCCGAGCCTTCTGATAATCCGCCAGGCAAAAAACTCGCAGAATACATACCAATCCAGCTATAGAAGGACAGATG
>CADAPI010000155.1 GCA_902789705.1 uncultured Ruminococcus sp. | reverse complement strand
GCCATGGGACCAAACGTTGCAGGTGTTATCGGTTCAGCAGTTGCTGCCGGTGTACTTTTAAGCATCGTAAAATAAACAATTTCATCACAGTACCGGCGTCCGGTACTGTGATTTTTTTTACGGCGGTCTTCGTTATGCACGCTGAAGTGCCCTGCGTTTCCTTCACCACCCTTTAAGTTTTACAAATCAGTTACATCGAAAACGGTGTTGTACACAATGTGCAGTGCCGCTTTTACGTGGTTTTCGCAGTACAGGCATATTTTTATCACACAATTTTCAGATAACCGCACTTGACAATGTTACCAATTTGTAATATAATAATAACAGTCGCAGGGCAAGCATCCTACAGACGCTAAGCCAGGAAAGGACTTTTATTTAATGAACAAACATTTTGCAAAAATAATTTCCGCGTTTTCACTTTCTGCTGCGGTGTCATTATCGTCATTTTGTTACACACCGGTTACAGCGTTTTCCCCTGATGAAGCTGAAAAATCGATCAGCGAACTGGAGGATCTTAAGGAAGAGAACAAGAAAAAGATAGCAGATCTTGAGCAGGAGATAGAAGCATATCAGGCTAAGTATGACGACGTTATTTCAGACGAAAATGATAAAACCGAATACAGAAACGCTCTGACCGAAAAAATGGAGCTGCAGAGTCAGAACATTGACTTCGTGGCCGGTCAGATAGCAAAGATCGATAACGAAATAAGTGAAAACATTGAACAAATTAATCTCACCGAAGCAAAAATAAAGGACACCGATACAAAGATCGATGAAAATATCACGCTCCTCAAAAAAAGGATCCGTGTTTCCTACATGTCTTCGGGAAACAGCATTTCCTCGATACTTTCAGGTTCATCATCATTCTATGATATTCTTACAAAGTTCGAGCTTATCGCCAGAGTTGCAGATCACGACAACAAGCTTGTGGAAACTCTGCAGACACAGATAAACGAACTTAAGGAACTGAAAAGTTCACTGCAGAGTGAACAGGAAACCCTTGAGAGCAACCTTGAAGCAGAAAAGGAAAAAAAGAGTGAGTACACTGATGCACTTAATGCAATGAGTGAAGACTACTCTGAAACACAGGAAGAACTCAACAGAATCGAAGGGATCAAAAACGAGATACATTTAAGCATTGAAGAAAGACGTCAGAAAGCTGCTGACCAGGAGAAAGAACTCGAAGAGATCGCTGCAAAGGCTCAGGAATACAAAGATATTCTGGAAGAATACCTGAAAAGCGTTTCTGAATCAGCTGCCGTATCTGAATCAGTCTCAGCTTCACTCGCTGAATCCGAAGCTGAAAGCAGAGCTTATGAAAGCCAGGTAAAAGCTGCGGAGGCATCCCGAATCGCTTCCGAACACGCTGAAAAGCCAGTAACACAGGTACCTGAAACTCAGGCTCAGGCTGAACCTGAAACCAGACCCGTGACTGAAGCACCGGTCGAAAAAGAACCGCTGATGCCTTCAGCTGAAACTCAGATTCCGGAATCACAGCCGGCTTTTTCGGGTGGATTTGGCTGGCCTATTGCAAACGGCTACGGAAAGATAGGCAGTCACTATGGGCCAAGATCCATTGACGACCATAAAGGTGTTGACATAAATGCATCTGACGGCGGTACAATTATGGGCAAAGCCATTGTCGCTGCCGCCGACGGAATGGTTATCACTGTCAAGAATTCCTGTCCGCATAATTACGGTAAAAACGAAGGCTGCGGATGCGGCGGCAATTACGGACGTTATGTTGTAATAGCTCACAGCGACGGTAAATACTCCACACTTTACGCTCATATGAGTTCAGCTGCAGTAAGTGAGAAACAGATCGTTTCAAAAGGACAGATCATTGGATATGTCGGAGCGACCGGCTGGGCATTCGGGCCTCATCTTCATTTTGAGGTACACAACTTTGATTTCCAGTTTGGAAAGGCAGACACATACGATCCGGAGAATTTCATTTCAAATCCGTAACCGAACCAAATCAGCGTTTCACTAAACAGATATTAATCCAGTCTTTATATTATAAAAATTCATTTCTAAAGCAGCGGCCGCCTTCTTTAATGAAGGCGGTTTCTGTTATAGTATCGCTGTAATTTTTCACCTTTTAATGTTTTTAAGAAAATCACTGATCAAATCGGAACTCCGGATTTGCAGGGCTTCGCCCCAGCCCCACGCTGATTTATGAATAAATCAGCGTTTCCTTAAAAAACAGTGGATATTTCGTTTTCAGTATGTTATAATATAAGGAACGTAAAACGAAAAAGGACGAGGAGGAAAAACATGAACACTAAAATACTTCAGAAAATAAGCTACGGACTGTTTGTTGTAACTACCAGTTTCGAAGGAAAAGATACCGGATGCATCATCAACACAGCCTGTCAGGTGGCGACTGAGATGAATGCTGTTTCTATTTCAGTAAACAAGGCAAACTACACCTGTGAGATGATACAGAAGGCAAAGCGCTTCAATATTTCTGTTATTGACCAGAGCGCGACCTTTGACCTGTTTAAACATTTCGGTTTTCAGAGCGGACGCGACACTGACAAATTCGCAGGGTATAACGACTGCAAACGTACAGCCAACGGATGTATGGCTGTCACAAAAGGTACAAACGCATTTTTCTCGGTCTCAGTTATCAAAGAGATCGACCTCGGAAGCCACATCCTGTTTGTCGGAATCCCGTCTGACGGTGAATTCTTCAGCGACCTCCCGTCAGCAACATATGAATACTACTTTGCGAACATAAAACCGAAGCCTGAAGCAGTCGGAAAAACATCTGACGGACAGACGATTTGGAGATGCGTTATCTGCGGATATGAATATGTCGGCGAGGAACTGCCGGAGGATTTCATCTGCCCGATATGCAAGCATCCGGCAAGTGACTTTGAAAAGGTCACGAAATAGATACGGGGCTTTGGGAAAAAATGCAGAAAGGATTTTTAATTTGAATAATAAGAATTTTATGAAGATCACTGCCGCATTTTCACTGACGGCAGTAATGACACTCTCATCATTCTGTTATACTCCGGTCACAGCCTTTTCTCCGGCTGAGGCTGAAAAATCAATAAGCGAACTCGAAGAACTCAAAACAGAAAACAGAGAACACATAGCAGAACTTCAGAAGGAAATTGAAGAATATCAGTCAAAATACGAAGACGTTGAGGCTGATGAAAGCGTAAAGCTCGAATACAGAAATGCTCTGACTGAAAAAATGGAACTCCAGAGTCAGAACATTGACTACGTTTCCGGTCAGATAGACAAACTCGATGACGAGATCAGCGAGAACGTCCAGAAGATAAATCTGACTGAAGCAAGCATCAAGGATGCCGATCTTCAGATCGACGAAAACGTCGCTGTTCTCAAGAAAAGAATACGTGCCTCATACATGGCATCGGGTGATAATATTTCATCGATACTTTCAGGCTCATCGTCATTCTACGATATGCTCGCAAAATTTGAACTTATCGCAAAGGTGGCAGAGCACGACAACAACCTCATTGAAACAATTCAGGAGCAGATAGACAAGCTCAAAGAGCTGAAATCTTCGCTTGAGGCTGAACAGAAAATGCTTGAGGGCAATCTTGAATCAGAAAAGGAAAAGAAAAGTGAATTCACTGACGCTTTGGAAGAACTCGGAAAAGACTACACTGCCACCCAGGAAGAACTGGACAAACTTGACGGTGTAAAATCAGAGATCCACGAAAGCATAGAAGAACGTCAGAAAGCAATGGCTGAAGAAGAGGAAGAAATCAAGAAACTCGCTTCACAGGTGGAAGAATTTGAACGTATGATCGCTGAACATCTGGTCAGCGTATCAGTATCGGTTTCAGAGTCTGAATCCATCGCAGCGTCTGAAGCGGAAAGCAGGGCCGAGGAATCAAGACGTGCGGAAGAATCAAGACGCGCCGAAGAGTCACGCCGTGCTGAAAGAGCTGCTGAAGAATCAAGACGTGCTGCTGAAGAATCAAAACGCGCAGCCGAAAACAATGAAAAACCTACAACTGAAGCCCCTGAAGCAGAGACTCCGCCTTCAACTGAACCGGCAACGGAAGCTCCGAAGCAGGAAGAGCCGGTAGCACCTTCAACTGAGGCTCAGGCTCCCGCTCCGTCATCACAGCCTACCTATTCAAGCGGATTCGGCTGGCCTGTGGCAAACGGTTACGGAAAAATCACCAGTCCTTTCGGAACAAGATGGGGAACACTTCACAAGGGTGTTGACATAACAGCATCTGACGGTGACACTATCATGGGCAAGGCTGTTGTAGCCGCCTGCGACGGTATCGTATTCTCAGTTGAAAACAAATGTACCCACAACTACGGAAAGAGCTCCAGCTGCGGATGCGGCGGCGGATACGGAAGGTATCTTGTAATAAGACACAACGACGGAAAGTACTGTACACTGTACGCTCACTTAAGTTCCGTTTCTGTAAGTGTCGGACAGAGCGTTTCACAGGGCGAAGTTATCGGATATGCCGGATCCACCGGATATTCAACAGGCGCTCACCTTCACTTTGAAGTACGTCACTGGCCTTTCGCATGGACTTCCGACAACGCTATCGATCCGGAACAGTTCATTTCAAATCCTTAAGTGTGATGCATTAAGCACAGTTAAGGAACAACCAACGCTTAAAAGTATTTTTACTTTAAGATACAAAACACTGACAGGTTACCTGTCAGTGTTTTCATAAACCATTTTACTATAAGGAGAGTTTTATCATGGACGGAATGTCAAAAACAAACGAAGAGATCTGCCACTGCAAGAAGGTAACAGTCAACGATATTGACCGCGCTCTTCACACAGAAAAGAAATTCACAGACGTAACAGAGGCTTTCAAGACTGTTCAGGAAGTTACTTCATGTTCAACAGGCTGCGGCGGCTGCTACGAAAAGATACTCGATACAATTTCAGATCTTATGCACTGATCACCTGTTGAAACAGGAACGGAGGTATCATTATGTTCAATGCAGGAAATGCTCAGAGTATTGCTGCAGAGATAAGCAAGCTCTACACGGCTATGGAAGACATCGGAAGCTATACACCTGAAGAATGTGCAGCGTGTGATACACTGTACAGAAAAATGGTTGAATTATCCGTTGAACTTGCAGCCAAGAAATGCACAGACGAAGCCACTGTTATCAACGACATCGTTAAGAGAGGCTTCGGCTCAGAGGAAAGCCAGTTCAATGACTTTGAAAAGGCTTCATTCAGACTCGTAGGAAATACTGAGAAATTCAGGAACTACTGCTACTACCGCATCATCAAGCTCGAGCTTGACATGATCGCAGACGCCTTCGAGATCGAATAATAAAAAACGCTTCCGGAGAGAATACTTTCCGGAAGCGTTTTTATTCTTGTAAAGATCTGTGCACTGGTACCGGGCGGATCCGGTACCGGGGGCTGATCAGAATTATTCACATACGACCTGATCGAGATATGATATATCTTCCTTCTCAAGGTCATTTTCAAGTACCATTTTCTCTATTTCATCTGATGAATACTCTGAAGCCGGATAGAGAACCACCACTGAATGGTCACCGTAGGTAAGGAAGTTTGTTTCGCCGAATTCAGTGTATCGTGTGGCGCCTATGGAAACAAGTATTCTTTCAGGACGGCCTGCTGCGTTCAGATAAGCGTTTATGTTTTCGGCAGGTCCTTCATCCTGCTGGTTATTGAACTTGTCAAGCATCCAGTTCATAAGCCTGCCGTAAATGTAGCTGTAGTCCTTTACTGCACTGTCCTCGCCGTAAGGATAGACTTTCCCGTCACGGACAAGGAAGCTTGCTATACGGTAGTCGTTTATAACGCTGTTTTCGTCAAAGGAACTTAAGGGTATTGCATGTGCTGAAAAGCCCTTTGAGCACATGCCCCAGTTTTTCTTAAGGCTTATTTTCTTTGCTCCCTCACGTCTTATCGAGCAGTCGTTTGAAGCGCCGAAAGCGACTGCTTTAAGTGACTTAAGCGTCGTTCCATCCCACTCTGCCTCAAAGATAACTGCACATTCAGGTTCTATCTGAAGTTTCTTCTGATCGGCCGGATAAAGAATTGTTTCCGGATCAAACGGAAAAACGGAAAGGAATTCCGGAACACCTTTCTTTGCACCCGGTATATATGTCGGAAAGATCGCCTTCGGAGCTGTCGCATCTTCTACCTTCATGTTTTTAAAATCGGAAGCCTCCCCTGCCTGTTCAAGATGCCCCGTGAAATTTCCGGCTACGCCGAACGCGGCAGTGCCTGTAAGATCTGTTTTCAAAATAAGTTCCTCCTTATCCGCCACACGGAAGCACGCGAAAGCTTCTTTATTGCATATTCCATTTTTCTTGCGGCGGTGCTGTCATCGGTATGCCAGAGCGCCTCAAGTTTTTTCACTCCGCGGCTGCGGGTGTATTTTGCACCGCCGCCCGTCTCGCCGCGGTGCTGTTTAAGACGTTTTTTAATGTCGGCGGCGATGCCCGTATAAAGTGAGTCATCGCCGCATCTTAGTATGTAAATAAACAACTAAATCACCTGTAAAGGAAGGTCTGAAGTATTTCTGCGAGACTCTTCCTGTCGTTCTTTCTTGAAAGGATCTTTCTTGCAAGGACCGGGTTGTCGGTGATTATGCTGTCAACGTCCATGCCCTTCATTCTGTTGATAAGAGGCTTGGTGTTTACCGTCCACACATGTACCTCCTTGCCGGCATTGTGAGCCGAACGCACGAAGTTTTCATTGACTACAGCAAATTTCACGCTGAAGAAGTCTGCATACTTAAGCGAAGTCGGATCGCCGTAGAGCATGTTTGAAATGTATCCCGTGCGCAGTTCCGGACGCATTTCCTTTACCTGCTTAAGGTAAGGGTACTCCGTGGAAGTGATGACACACTGTTCCCTCATCTCATGTTTGTCGATAAGTTCAAGGACCTTCGCCACGAGCTCTTCGCCTCTTCTTGAACTCTTTATCTCAATGTTGAGGTTTATCTTACTCTTGCACTCGGTAAGCACCTCGTCGAGAGTAGGTATGTATGCATCGGAAAATGAACTGCCGAAATAACTTCCTGCGTCAAGTTTCGAAAGTTCCTCATAGGTAAGGTTATAGGCCAGCTTGTTGGCACCTGTAGTTCTTTTCAGGTTTGTGTCGTGAAGAAGGAAGACCTCTCCGTCTGCCGAAAGCTGAACATCGATCTCAATATATTCGGAACCGGATTCGATGGCATATTTAACACCGTACATCGTATTTTCCGGAACGAATTTGGCACCGCCGCGGTGCGCTGTGACTGTTGTACTGATAAACATTTCCTCCAGTATATGTGAACCGTTCATAAAATAACCGGCCGCCGTTCCTGCGTCGGCCAGAAAAACTATCGCGATAAGAACGGACACTATTTTTCTTCTTATTCCCTCAGGCTTTTTTACGAGGACCTTTTCCCTCATTTTCTGCTTGCTCTGGAACATGAACAGCAGTGCAATGTTGGTGATATATCCTAAGGCTCCCGCAAGGAATGCCAGAACGTAGTACATAACATTTTCCGTTCTTATCAGATAGACAAGAGCGAAATTCTTCTGTCCGAAAAATCTTATTACAAGCGTCGCGATGACAACTATAATAAGATAGATCAGAAACAGAACAAGTCCGGTCAGAAGATTAACGGCCACAAGATGAAGCGTTCTGCGGAAAAAATGCTTTATTCCTTCCTTCCGTCCCGAAATGGAACGGCCGAACTTCTGTGTCGAGAAGGAGAACAGAAAAATAAACGCCACTGCCGAAACAGCTCCGATATATTTTATCGGAATGCCTCTGAAAATAAACTTAAGGCAGCTCGAAAGAATATCGAGCCTGTCGAAAAGTATCACGTTCATGTGAAAACAAAGCAGAGGAAAAATGGCCGCCATCTGCAGATAGATCTTCACGCCGTATCTTCGGCTCGTCTTTCTGAGATGGATCATTCCGTCCACAAACATGTCGCTGACTGACACCTTTATTCCCCGGGTATATTTCCGGTAACACATCCAGATACAGCAGACCTCGTAATACGAGATACATATAAGTATGAGGATCACGGCCGCCGTCATGACTATCATAAGCGGATTTTTCATGAGTCTCGCAACGTTCTTCGTTGTGATGAACATGATTCCTGCATTGTTCGTGGCAACGTTCATGAGCTTTGCTATGAGCGGAACAAACAGAATGAAAACAGATGCTTTGAAAATAAATTCAAAAGCCGCAAGTGAAAAAAAATTATCTTTTATAAGCCGGAAGAAATATCTGTACGTTTTCTTCACTCATATCCACCTCTTGCAGTTTTATACTATTTTTGCATCCCTAAAACATACAAATTTATTATATCACACGAAAGTCTCAAATGCAATGGATTTTCAATATATCCGCGTTCAGGAAACCGGGACTGGTTATAGGAACAATATATAGAAATAATTCTTTCAATATTGTGCGATTCTGCAATTGTTTTATTTTTTATAATATGCTACAATAGAAGAACAGATATTTTCACATTATCGGGAACAATTACAATACAAGTATTTTTAAGCAGTCCTTTTTTCACTTAAAACACTGCAGATGTGATGAATATGACGGTTTGCGCCTCTGTTCACCCGCTGATCATGACAGGTGTTTTCAAGCGGAAACTGCTTTATCATAGATATTGAAAGGAATCCATATATATGAAAAAAATTCTTTTTGCAGCTTCTGAATGTGTCCCGTTTATCAAGACAGGCGGCCTTGCCGACGTAGTCGGAACACTTCCGCAGACACTCGACAGATCAAAATACGAAGCTGCAGTCATAATGCCTTACTACACTTTCATTCCGCAGGAGTACAGAAACAACTTCCAGTACATCCACCATTTCTATATGGACTACGGCAAGAGAAAAGGCAACTTCCATGTCGGTATCATGAAATACGAAATGAACGGAATAACATATTACTTTGTTGACAACGAATATTATTTCGGCGGTGACAGACCTTATTCCGATCCGAAGTTCGACATCGAACGCTTCACGTTCTTCTGCAAGGCAGTTCTTGCGATCATGCCGGTAATCAATTTCAAGCCGGACATCATCCACTGCCACGACTGGCAGGCTGCGCTCATACCTGTATTTCTCCATTCGATGTATGCTGAAAATCCGTTCTACTTCGGAACAAAGACAATAATGACTATCCACAACCTGAAATTCCAGGGTATATGGGATATCAAGACTTTTGAATACAACACCGATCTTCCGGGATACATGTTCACACCGGACAAGCTCGAATTCAAGAAAGATGCCAACATGCTCAAGGGCGGTATGGTTTACGCCGACTACATTTCAACAGTCAGCGAGACATACGCAAATGAGATACAGAACGAATACTACGGCGAGGGACTTGACGGTCTTCTCCGCGCAAGGAACAATTCTCTCTGCGGTATCATAAACGGCATCGACTACAGCATCTACAATCCGGAAACGGATGACGAGATCTACAAGAAGTACACCATCGACAATTTCCGCGAAGGAAAAGATGCAAACAAAATGGAGCTTCAGCGTGAACTCGGACTTCCTGTTGACAAGAACAAGTTCATGATCGCGATCATTTCACGTCTTACAGACCAGAAGGGTCTCGACCTTGTAAACTGGGTACTCGACAGGATTGTTGACGAAAATACACAGCTCGTTGTTCTCGGCACAGGTGAACAGCGCTACGAAAACACATTCAGACACTACCAGGGCATCAAGCCGGAAAGAATGTCAGCAAACATCTTCTTCTCGGAAAACCGCGCCCACAAGATATACGCAGCTGCCGACGCAATGCTCGTCCCTTCACGTTTCGAACCGTGCGGTCTTACACAGCTCATTTCACTCAAGTACGGTACAGTTCCGATAGTACGTGAAACAGGCGGCCTCAAGGACAGCGTCGAAGCCTACAACGAGTACTACAATACCGGCACAGGCTTCTCATTCACAAACTACAACGCCGACGAAATGCTCGGCATAATCAACTACGCAAAGCACGTTTACTACGACATGCCGAAGGGATGGGACGACATAGTAAAACGCGGAATGCAGCAGAATTTCTCGTGGGATCATTCTGCGAGAAAATACGAAGAACTTTACGACAAGGTTCTCGGATGGTAATGAATTTTTAATTGATATGTCAAAAGCCACTCATGAAAAACACATGAGTGGCTTTTTTGCGATGTATTTATTATTTCACAACTTTTTCTATCTGACAGCTATGCATCTTGGATTTCTCATCGTAACTGATGCCGACAAGCAGGATCTCACCGTTAAAAGCTTCAAGATTTTCGGTGTAATGTTTGTCTTTTATCTGACTTATAGCTCCGCCTGCTTCTTTGTTATATTTAAGTTCCGCAACTATCGCAGGTGCATCGACACCCTTGCGCGGAATAAATGCAAGGTCTGCAAATCCGTTTCCTGACGGAAATTCACGAATTATTTTATACTGTTTCCTTGCTGAATAATAAGCGAGCGCTAATGTGACCGACAGCGAAAGCTCATTGTTATATGCTATTATTGATGTATTCATGCGGTGTGTCTCTTCAATTACCGCAGCGACTTTTTTCTCATCGCAGCTAAGCGTTGCATCAAGGAGTTCATCCGACTTACGGATAGAATTCATTACTTCTTCCCAACCGCCGTCTTCAATACAGTTTATAAATTCCTGCGCTACCTCTTTATTCGGTATCCACGCTTCGCCGCTCTTATTGCTGTAAGTCAGATATCCAAGATGGATAAGAAGTGTAATAACGTCATCTGCGGATTTGAACGAAGTCATATCATTCTCAAATTTTTCTGTATTTACTTTTACTCTCTCTCCGGCAATCATTTTTATAACCGACTGGCGAAGTCCGTCCATATCAAGCTGAATAAATACTTTAAGTGCTTCAAACGTCTCCGTTTTAGTCCAGTAGTTGCTGAACACTTTTCTTGTACACGCAAGAACCACTGACTGAGGATTGTATATAGAAATACCGTCCACCTGATATCCGTTATACCACTCTCTCATTTTTTCAAATGAAAGATCATATTTTTCGCACAGCTCTTCTGTTTCCGCTTCTGTAAATCCCATATATTCCGAATACGGTTCTGCATCGTTAATAGAAAATTCACGATACATATTAAGTGCACTGTGTTCCCCATACTTCTTTACCGGAAAAATACCGGTTGCATAATCAAGCGCAACATAATTTTTTTCCTTCAGTAAATCACGCAGAAAATCCAGATAATACTTCTGTCCTTCCGTATCATTCTTAAAAACTCTGAAAACACAGTCCCATTCATCAAAAATAAAAACAAATGCTATTCTCTCTTCACTGTATGTTTCCTTAAGCATTTCAGGAAGAGTATAGTCTTCATCAAATTCAATATTTTTATAGGCCTTTAACAGATCACGTCTCATTGCCTTTGCAAGCTTATCAGTCATTTCTTTTCCACCGGATGAGCCGGAAGCAAATTCCCTTACATCTATCTGAAAAACATTATATTTATTAAGATGCTTTTCAAAATTCGGAGTCTGGGAAATTGCAAGATCCTTAAATAATTCCCGTGAATCACAGCTTCTGTCATAATATGCAGCCAGCATGTTTGCCGCCATTGATTTTCCAAATCTTCGCGGTCTGCTTATACATATATGACGTCCATCCGTCCTTAAAACTGAATTGGTTAAATTAATAAGCATCGACTTATCTACATATATTTCAGAATCCACTGACATCTTAAATAAATCATTTCCCTGATTAAGATATATTCCCACTGATCTCACCGCCTTTGTTTTCTTCAGTAATATTTATTATAACATAAAATCAGAAATACGTCTATCTATTATACGGTCATTTCTTTTTCTATAAACCTAAAAGCACTCATGAAAAAAATCGGCATATCCCGCTCAGATAATTGTGAGTCAGGATATGCCGATCGTTTTTATTTATCATTCGGTTTCTTCACGGGAAGAAATACAGAAAACCTTGTTCCTGCGTCCGGATAGCTCTTTATGTCGAAGTGGCCGCCGTGGCGGTCTACTATCCATTTGGCGATGGAAAGGCCGAGGCCGGTGCCGCCGGTTTTACGGTTGCGGGCATCGTCGGCGCGGTAGAAGCGTTCGAAGACCTTCGGAAGATCTTCCGGCGCAATACCTATGCCGGTATCCTGTACTTCAAATACAGGTGTTCCTTTTTCATCAGTGTAGGCTGAAAAATAAATTTCGTTGCCTTCAGGAGTATATTTCACTGCGTTGTCGGTAAGTATACGTGCTGTCTGCTTTATCATTGCATAATCGCCGTATGCCATTACCGGTGCACCTTCATTTTTCAGAATGAATTCGTGAGCCGGATCGACCATGAGATATTCGTCGTAGAGTTCCTGCATCATTGCGCTCAGGTCGATATCCTCCATGGTAAGCTGATTCTTTCCGTTGTCTCCCCTTGCGAGGAAAAGAAGCTGTTCGACAAGTTTGCTCATGCTTTCGGACTCGGTCTTTATAGCCGAGATGGACTCCTCAAGAACCTTTTCGTCCTCCTTGCCCCAGCGGTCGAGCATGTTGGCGTAACCCTGGATGACCGAGATCGGAGTGCGAAGCTCGTGCGAAGCGTCGGACACGAAACGTGCCTGCTGAACGTAGGACTGCTTCATGCGGTCGATGAGATTGTTGATCGCTGACTCGATGCCCGCTGACTCGATGCCCTGAAGTTCAGTGTTTCCGGTAGAAAGATGGCAGTCGGTCTGGCTTGCGTCTATTTTTTCAAGTGCATCCTCGAGTGCGTGGAAGCTGTCGCCTTCAAAATCTGCTGAACTGATGAGCTGTGCAGTTGCCGCAAGACGGTTGAGAGGAGCGAGCTTTTTACGCACCCTGCTGCCGCCGCGGAAAAAGCCTGTGATCACCCAGAACATTTCCAGAAAAAGCATAAGACCTGCTATACTGATGCTTTCGACTGCAATATTTGCAGCCGGCACTGTTTTCTTTATCTGCGGTACGTAATAACGGATCTTATTAAGAAA
>CADAPI010000154.1 GCA_902789705.1 uncultured Ruminococcus sp. | reverse complement strand
TTTTGCTATATTCTCTCCAATGATCAAGTTTTTTGAATAACCATAGTAATCTCTCCAATAAATCACCTGACTCTTTCCATCGTAGTAATGCGAAAAATAATTATTTTGAACCATGTGCTCGGCTCTTTTTTGTGCTATCACTGAAAGAACGGCACTTGTTTGAAGACTCTTCTTTCCCACACTTCTACGAATCTCATTTGTTTTGGCAAACACATTCTTTATAATACTATCCTTGCTCTCAAGCGTTACCTGAGGCTTTGTTTCCGGAGAAGATGTTGTGGTGGTTGATGGTGTCGTAGTTGAAGATTCCGGCGTTGTTGTTGGCTGTGTGGTTGTTGGTGTTGTTGTGGTCGACATAGTTGCTGAACCAGATGAATCTTGGGCAGATGGCTGAGTTGTCTTTGGCTTTGATGTGACTTCACACTTTACCACATTACTCTCAATAATATCCACCTTAGATCCATTATCATCCTTAAATCCAACAACCTTTGCATAGTACGTCCCTGCTGTCATATAGCCAAATGTGATAGTAACGTCCTCTCTTGAAGATTGGATAGATACCTGACTAAGAGAGTTCTTATCTTTACCTAAGAATACACGATAACCTGACGCCTCACTTATAGGGTTCCATCCAAGAGTTAGTGATGCTTCCTTGCCTTCGGCTGTTAATATGAGCGATTCAACTACCTCGCTTGAAACGGTTGGTGTTTCCTCAACCTCTTCCTTTGAAACCGGCTGAGTCTCCTCAACCTCTTCTTTCGAAGCAGGCTTTGTTTCCTCAACTTCTTCCTTTGAAAGAACATCATCAGTCGTAGTTAAAAGAATTCTGGTCATAAGATAAGCATCCTGATAGGATTCACCGTATGTATAAAAATCGGCAGTATATTTTATTTTGCCATCGTCTTCTTCATCTTCTGTTATTTTATACGCCAAACTGTAACCATTATCGGTTTTCACCTGAGTATACTCGTCTCTTTCTAAAAATGTACTTGTACTTCCTTTACTATAGATCTCAGCAGACACGGTAAAATTCATGCTGTTAGAACCGTTGATTCTGTAATAATACTTATCCTGTACAATATCAGACCAGTAATCCGGATTTTTTCCAACTATTGCAATCTCATCAAACTTCGCAAGTTTCGGAATTGCATAATCCAACTTGATTGCTAACGGTGCGTGCTCAATTGAATGATCTTCCATCTCAAAGGTAAAATCTGATGCTGCTTCTGTTGCAGATGCCTCTGTTACATCCGCCTCTTCAGTTTTGCTTTCTTCTTTCTTCTCTTCTGCCTTGCTTTCTTCCTTTTCCTCAGTCTTGCTATCTTCGACCTTGCTGTTTTCAGCTGTGCCGCCGGCGTTGTCGTTTCCGCCTGTTTCTCCGCATGATGCGAGACAAACTGTCATTGTGAGTGCAAGAAGTGCTGCGAGTACTTTTTTCATGTTTTTCATAATTATGACCCCCTGTTAATCCATCAGTCCTGTTTCTCTCTGTGATCCTCCGTTTTGCAGGTAATGGAATTATTTCCGGCATACTCTGCAAAACGGTCATCACTATAAAGAATTTCAAGAGGACTATGATGCCTTTATTATGTTTACTATGATAACACATCAGAAATGCACTTCACATCGTACAAAAGGGAAGTATATACACAGAAAGAATTCAACATTCGTATCATAATTTTTGTTACAAATAAACAAAGCTTCATCAAATCATATGATCTGATGAAGCTTTTTATCTGTTTAAATTATTCGTTTTCTATCAGCGGATATTCAAAAATCAAACGTAGTTTGCGTATCTGCATACAATCACACTGTATGGAAATCGTTAATAACAATACCGTCTCCCCTCGCTCTTACTGCAAGCTGAAGCCTGCTTCGGAAACCGGTCTTGTTGAGCATGTCTGTGATATGCTGCTTTACACTTCGCTCCGAGATACCAAGATCTCCTGCAATCTCGGAATTGGAAGCACCGCCTACCAGTCCGTGCAGAACATCGAGTTCGCGGTCCGTGAGACTTGTGCTGACCGTGTTGCCGAACCAGACCTCCGGCATGGCGTTCGGGTAAACCGATTCACCCTCCATCGTTCTGTCGATAACATCAAGCAGCGGAGCGTCCTGAACCTCCTTGTGCCAGAAGCTTTCCACTCCGGCTTCCTTCGCACGTCTGATAAACGAACTTTCCGGCATCGACGTAACGATAAGCACCTTTGTATGCGGACTGAACTTCTTTATTTCGGAAGCAGCATCGATACCATCCATGCCGCTGCCCATGACAACGTCCATTACCACAAGATCAACTGAATGGAAACGGCAGAATGTTATCGCCTCTTCAGCGTTGTCCACTGTTCCGGCAAGAGAGTAGCGCCCCCCCGCACCCTTGATGATCTCCTCAAACATCTGACGAATCATTCTGTAATCGTCCGCAATAAGCACCTGATAATTCATAATCCCCAAAATCCTCCGTTATTTTTTCTTTCGGCAGCTTAAGTGCCATTTCAAAAGCAGGAAGCGAGCGAATTTTCATACCGCCGCCTGCGTGTTCCACCATTCTGCGGAGATTAAGCAATCCTCCTGATTCCCTTATCCCCTTTTCCGGCACTTTGCCGTTGTTGGTGAAATAAACTGTATAGAACCGTTCATCCTCCTCTGTCCGGATATACGCCTCAGTACCTTCTGCATGGCGCTGAACATTGGTGGTATGTACGGCTATCGCTGTATCTATGACTGCTATAAGATGCTCTTCCTCAGGAAGATTCCCTTCAATCGTGAGCTTTACCCCCAGCAGTTCGGCCCTTCTGGTATTTACCAGGTAAGGTGTCTGCCAGTTCTCACGTTCTTCGTTGAGAAGCAGTCCGAAAGTATTTTTCCACTGTGAAAGCATCTGGTCTGCGTCCACCTTGTCAGGCGACGTGAGAAAACGTCGTCCCAGCAGGATTGACTGACCAAGTTCATCATGTATCCTCGTCTTGATGGCGAGAAGTTCTTTTTCCATTATAACATAGCGCATAGTGGAATTGAGTGCCTTAAGACGGGCATTGATCTGCTGGCTTCGCTTCTTTTTCTCCTCCAGTTCCTTAGTCAGCTCATAAAGGCCGGTGATGTCAGATGCGATAAGCTCGTAAACATCCTCTTTTTTTACCTTAATAACACTGTGCATGAAACTGAAAGCTGTTCCGTCCTGCAGACAGATCATCGGCTGTTCACCGCCTGAAATGCTGCACGGAAAGGCTCCGTCAGAAAGCTTCTGCCAGAATTCCTCACCGTTTGAAAGATGCTCGCCCGTTATATTAAAATACAGGCTGTCCATACGGTAGTTTACCATTTTCGGCATGCCGCCGGCAGTATAGAAGCAAAGTCCGGCCGGTAAAGTGTCGAATCCTTCGCGGAACGACATGGCGGAAAGATGTGTCTTTTCCTGTCGGTAAATAAACACTGCCGTAATGAAGGCAACCACGGTCTGAACCGAAAAACTTATCACACACACCCGTAACGGCCATTCGCTGATATGTTCACGAAGATTGTGATAGAACAGATACGACAGCACAGCGCAGAGCGAGATGGCCGCACACTGTTTTCCGCAAATCTTTATCTGAACAAGGCGAATAAGCAGATATGTCCAGGTGAAAACAAACATGAAGGCAATCAGCATCAGCACGCCCTGCAGGGCATCCCAGCTATAGTAATCCATGGACCGCACCTCCTGTCGAAAGGATCTGCGTGCCGTCAGATTCTGAAACTGAAAACCTGATGCCGGCTTTATTCAATATTCCGGATGCCCCCACATAAGGAGCTTCTGCATCCGTTTCAATGACCAGAAGAGTGTCATCATCCGGTGTGACTGAAACACTGAATGCACTGCACATTCCTGAAACAGCGACTGCAGCGGCTGCCACGGCATCATATACAGCAAGCAGTACACCTGACGGATACTGTCTGGTTTCTCCCTGCCTTAACTCACAGTCAGCGCCTGTGAGTCTGAAGTTTTCCATGGTCTCGCGCAGTGCAAGAACAAGTTCTTCTGATGAAAGAAACTTGTTTGCATCGGCAAGTATCATGAGATTCGAAATGCGCTTGACACTGGTGCCAAGGAGCAGGGAACGAACAATTCCGTCCGTAAAAGTCTTTGTATCAGTAAATGTACCTGCAATTTCTTCAAGCTGACTGTGGGTATGTGCAGCTATCTCATCGTACAGACGATTCTTTATCTCGTACTGCAGGCGTTCAGCAGTAATACGGTTTTCCTCCTCGATAAGGTCATTTTCCTCTTCGAGTATCTCATTTGCTTCGGCAAGCTCATTCTGAAGCGAACGTATGGTGTGAAGATCCTCCGTCCAGGTGATATTTCCTCCTGCGACCGGTTTCTGATGCTCGATAAGATCAGCGCCACCTTCGTCACTCTGTACCTGCACGGAAGAATACCATACTGTATCGTTATTTTCCTTAAGCACCGCATTTATATGGGACTGTTCGAATATCTGCCGGTAATCTGAATTGGAAGGAAGAATACCTATGATCATGCATCCTTCCCAGAGTCCGGTAACGATCAGTGAATAAGCGTCCTGCATGTAAAAAAGCTTTATATCAAAGATCCTCGGCGATCCGCCGACTGTATTGTACCATACAAGCATCGCCATTCCTGCCCCGCTCATAAGAAGCGGCACATATATCTGACTACGGCATTCTGAAAGACGGCAGCAGCGGATCAGAACGATCAGTACTCCGAACGACATGAGAACGGAATAAGTAGTCAGCAAATAATAGAGCAGACCGTGGGTGTAGCTGTCCTCGTCACCGAATTTTAAAAGCATTCCGTGAATACCATTCGTGGCAGTTGCAACTGTCAGTAACACTCCGGATATCCAGGCGAGTTTCAGAACAGTATTGCAGGAATTCTGCTCCCTGCTTATACCGGCCGCCGCGTGAAAAGAAAGCAATGGTACAGTGATAAACACCATATAGTAGAAGTACCAGCATATGTGGTCAAGAAACGGCGTCTGTCCGAAAAACTCCCAGCGGCATACACGTATCAGATAAAGCGAAAACAAAGTCCAGGAAACGCCCGTAAGGCAGTTTCGTGTGCGTTTGTGTATGACACGGCTGCGGATTCCTCTTCCCCACATCATGATCAGCGTTCCGAAAATAACGGACGAAAGATCATGAAGATAGGATATATATAAACTGACTTTTACAGACAGAACCATATTGATAAATATAACGGCCACCGGCCACAAAAACCACAGAAGAAACCGTTTCTGTATTCGTGTCAGTTTTATATCCCCCCTTATCCCCGTATATGATCATTATATGTTATTTTCACATACATAGAATATAATAATTATACCACGCTCTCAGATCTGCGTCAACAGCAAAGCGCCCTCCGCGTAAAAACACGGAGGGCGTTTCGACTGATTAATATATTATTATACGGTGGTATAATGGTGTGGATTATTCAGCAGCTTCTTCTGCTTCTTCCTCTTCCTCGTCAAGTCCGAGAACATCCTTTGCAGCGTCAGGACCTAAGTGTTCCTTGTGTCCTGCAACCTTTCTCTTTAATGTAGCAAGGTCTGCAAGGTTTACGCCTTCGTCTTCACGAACATTTGCAACTACCTTCTGATCATTGTCGAGATCCTTGTCGCCAACGAGGTGGAGTGCAAGTGTTGAAAGGTCTGTTACGTCGATCTTCTTGTCCTTTGTAAGATCACCGTACTTGAGATCTTCGTGCTTCTTGAGTTCTTCCTTAACCTTTTCATCAAGCTTTTCTACGCCCTTGAAAGCATCATCCTTGATAACTTCGAGCTTTTCAGGCTTGTTGATCTTTTCGAGCTTTTCGTCGCCCTTGAATGTATCTTCTTCGATAACCTTTACGTCTTCAGGAAGCTTAACTTCTTCGAGGTTTTCGCAGTTTTCGAAAGCGCCCTTACCGATCTTCTTAACTGTGTCAGGAAGTTCGATCTTCTTGAGGTGCTTGTTGTTTTCAAAAGCGTGAGGTCCTATTTCTTCAACACCTTCAGGTACCTTGAATTCTTCGTCTTCCTTGCCTGCAGGATAAGCGATGAGAACCTTCTTTTCCTTGTCGAGGAGAACGCCGTCTTCAGCAGCAAGTTCCTTGTTATCCTTGCTTACTTCAAACTTCTTGAGACCTGTGAATTCACCGAGTGGATGCTTTGGAGCTTCAGGTGCCTTAGGAGCTTCCGGCTTGCGGCCTGCATCCTTGATGTGTCTGAATACTGCTCTGAGATCCTTAACGCCGAAGTCTTCTGAAACTTCAAATCCTTCGAATTCTGTGAAGTCAGGAAGGAGTGATGAGATGTTGCTTACGAAGTCCTGGATGAGCTTGATAACATCAGCATTGAACTTAACTTCTTCAACCGGTGCAGGAGGAGCTGGCTTTTCTTCTTCTGCTTTTTCTTCCTTTTCAGGCTTTGCTGGCTTTTCTTCTTCTGCCTTTTCTTCCTTTTCAGGCTTTG
>CADAPI010000153.1 GCA_902789705.1 uncultured Ruminococcus sp. | reverse complement strand
GAAGTTTCTTTCCTGTGCTGCCTTGTACAGGTTGTTTGCGGCTGCACCGCCGATGCCAGGGATCGAGCTGAACGGAATTCTTATCTTTCCGTCTTCGATGAGGAACTTGTATGCATGTGACTTGTAAAGATCAAGCGGAAGGAAGGTATATCCGCGGACGAGCATCTCATTGATGATATAAAGAGTATCAAGAGTAGCGCTTTCCTTTGCGGAACGTTCGTTACCCATCTCTCGGAGTGCAATGATTTTGTCGTGTACTGCTTCCCTGCCGAGTACCGCAGTAGTTGCGTCGAAGTCCGTGCCTCGTACTGTGAAGTAGGTAGCGTAGAATTCAAGCGGCATGTGAAGCTTGAACCAGGCAAGCTTTATCGCAGCAATAACGTAAGCTGCCGCGTGCGCCTTCGGGAACATGTACTTGATCTTGAGACAGCTTTCGATGTACCATTCAGGAACATCGTGATCGCGGAGCATCTGTATTCTCTCCGGAGTAAAGGTCTTAGGAGCCTTACCCTTTCGGGTATCCTCCATGATCTGGAATGCCTGTTTCGGTTCAACGCCCTTGTAAAGCAGATAGGTCATGATACTGTCTCGTGTACCGATAACGTCAGAAATGGTACATGTGCCGGAATCTATAAGATCCTTGGCATTTCCCAGCCAAACGTCTGTACCGTGTGAAAGACCTGATACCTGAAGGAAGTCACTGAATTTTGTAGGACGTGAGTCCATGAGCATCTGAATGGTAAATCCTGTACCCATTTCAGGGATACCGAGACTTCCTGTCGGACAGAAAATATCCTCACCGTCAACTCCGAGTACGGAAGCGTCAGTGATCATCCTGATAACGTCAGGGTCTGAAGTAGGAACATCCTTGATGAGCATTCCCGTCATATCTTCAAGATGCTTGTAAAGAGTAGGAACGACATGTCCGAGCTCGTCAAGCTTAAGAATTGTATCGTGAAGCGAATGGAAGTCGAAGTGGGTCGTAATAACGTCGCTGTCCGCTGAATCAGCCGGATGCTGAACAGGTGTGAAGTCATAAACCTCGTAGTCGTTAGGAACAACGACCATGCCTCCCGGATGCTGACCGGTCGTCTTTTTGACACCGGTACATCCCTTGGCAAGTCTGAGTATTTCGGCAGTGTTCACCTCAAGACCCATGTCCTGACAGTAACCCTTTGCATAACCGAAGGCTGTCTTTTCCGCAACTGTCGAGATAGTACCCGCCTTGAACACGTTGTCACGACCGAAAAGCTGTTCGGTGTAACGGTGGGCAGATGACTGATATTCACCGGAGAAGTTAAGGTCGATATCCGGAGCCTTGTCGCCGTCAAATCCCAGGAAGGTCTCGAACGGAATGTCATGTCCTTCCCTGAGCATGTCGGTACCACACTTCGGACAGAATTTCTGCGGAAGGTCAAAACCTGAACCGTATGTACCTGAAGTGTCAAATTCACTGTACTTGCACTTAGGGCAGATGTAATGCGGACACAGCGGATTTACTTCCGAAATACCCGCCATGGACGCAACGAATGAGGAACCAACTGATCCTCGTGAACCAACCTGATAACCGTGATCGACCGAGTTCCATACAAGCTTCTGAGCGATGATGTAAAGTACGGCAAATCCGTGCTTGATAATTGACGAAAGCTCACGGTCGAGTCGCTTTTCAACTATTTCCGGAAGCGGATCGCCGTATATCTCATGTGCCTTGTCATGAGTAATGCGCACAAGATCTTCCTCGGCTCCGTCGATTGTAGGAGTATAGGTTCCCTTCGGGATAGGACGTACTTCCTCGATCATGTCGGCAATAAGGTTTGTATTCTTTACGACAACCTCAAAGGCTTTTTCCTCACCGAGATAAGTAAATTCGCCGAGCATTTCATCCGTAGTACGCAGGAAAAGCGGCGGCTGGTCATTGTCCTTGAATCCGTTACCAGTCTGAAGAACCTTACGGAAAATCGCATCTTCCTTATCCATAAAATGAACGTCACAGGTAGCAACTACAGGAAGTCCCAGTTCCTCACCGAGAGCTACTATCTTTTTATTGTAGTCAATAAGCTCTTCCTCGCTCTTTGCCGTTCCGCTTTTTAACATGAACGCGTTGTTTGCATGCGGCTGGATCTCGAGATAATCGTAGAATTTCGCCAGTTCCACTACTTTTTCATGCGGCTGGTTTTCCACAAGAGCCTGGAAAAGCTCACCGGCCTCGCAGGCACTTCCGAAAATAAGTCCTTCCCTGTGCTTTTCAAGAACGGATTTCGGCATAAGCGGTTTCTTGTAGAAATAATTAAGATGCCCGTAGGAAACCATTTTATAAAGGTTCTTAAGTCCCAGCTGATTCTTTACAAGAATTATCTGATGATAGGACTTAAGCTTTTTAACATCTATCTTTTCAATGTTTGAATTAAGATCAGACAGAACCTTTATGTTGTTTTCGTTCTTTATGTTTTCAATTATTTTAATATATATCTTCGCAAGTATTCTAGCGTCATCGGCTGCTCTGTGGTGCTCAAACTTTCCGAGCTTCAGGTGCTTTGCAACTGTATCAAGCTTGTGCTTTGCAAGATCTTTGAGCACAGCTCTGCAGAGATAGAGCGTATCGATAAACTTGTATTCAAAGTCAATGCCGTTTCGCTTTGCGCATTCATTGATAAACGAAGTATCGAACTGAGCGTTGTGGGCAACAAGTATCGGCTTGTCACCGCAGTATTCCATAAACTGACGAAGCGCTTCAACTTCGTCTGGAGCATTTTCCACCATGGCACCTGTAATACCGGTGAGCTCAGTGATGTTCGGAGGGATAGGTCTGCCCGGATTTACAAATATATCGAATTCATCGATTATCTGAAGATCCTTTACTCTGACAGCACCAATCTCAATAAGGCGGTCACTTCTTGAACTCAGTCCCGTAGTTTCAACGTCAAATATGATGATCTCATCGTTGATGCTACGGTTATCATCCTTATTAAGTATTCTCGGAATGTCAATATCATTTACAACGTAGGCTTCGCAGCCGTAGATTATCTTGAAATCATCCTTGAAACCTGCTACAGTGTTCATAGCTTCCGGGAACGCCTGTACGTTACCGTGATCAGTTATGGCAACTGCAGGATGTCCCCAGTCATGGGCACGCTTAACAAGCTGTTCAGCCGGAGTAACAGCATCCATTGAAGACATGGATGTATGCATGTGAAGCTCAACACGCTTCACTTCTGCATTATCCTTTCTCATTACACGTTTTGCGGTAATGATCGAGTCTGCCATAATGGTAATATCCTTGGCAAAGTTATCGAAGTCGATCCTTCCGTTGATAACAAGGCTTGTCCCCTTTTTGATTGTATCAAGTCCGGACGCAGATACCTTGTCATTCTTTTCAAACACCTTGATAAGAAGTGATCCGGTATAGTCGGTTATGGTAAAAGTGAAAACAGTTCTTTCACCTTTGATCTCCTTGCTTTCAAGCTCAAAAACGTCGCCCCAGACAGTGACTTTTGTGCCGAGTGTCTTTATTGCATCACGTATCGGCATAGCAGGATCTCTTATTTCACGGCCTCTTATAAGCTTACCGAGACCGTCTTCAAAATCAGCATTAAGACCGAGTCCGCCAAGCTGTACTTCACGGAAGGACGCAGGTTTTGAATCGTCCTTTGATCCTCCTCCGGAAGAAGCCGGTGAAGGACTTGCAGCAAACTGTGCTGAATGATCAGGAAGTGAAGCAAGTGTTTCCCCGATCAGCTGATCATGATGCTCCCTGGTCACTTCCAGTTCACCTGTCAGTTTTACTTTATAGTCAAGATCAAATTCTTCCTTTATAAGTGATGACATCTCACGGGTGAAATGGGACTTTTCAAGCAGTTCCGCACCGCCGTGCTTAAGATCGATCGTGATAGTGTCCCCGTCCATGGAAACATCACAGTTGTCAAGAAATCCGTTTACCGCCGATATTTTTCTTTTGAGTTTCCATTTAAGTGTCTCAAAATATTCAAGGGTGAAAAGCTCGGAAGGATAACGGCATACAATGCTAACGTTTTCCGCCGAAAGGCATTTGCACATATTTCTTTCGAACTTCATTGTGCTTTCAGCATCAATGAGTTCTTCAAATTTCAGATAAAAGCAGAATGTACGATAATCTGAGGTATATGTTATCCTGAAAAGACTTCCCTTTGAGATATTTTCAGGTATTTCGACATTAAAATCTTTCAGAAATTCAAGTACATTAAATTCGGTCATCCGGCTTCTCCGTTCTTAAAGTTTTTCAATTTCTTTTAATAATTCGCTTACGATCTGATCCTCCGGTATTTTTCTGAGGATCTCACCCTTTCTGAACATAACGGCGCATCCGTTACCGCCGGCAATTCCGATGTCGGCTTCCTTTGCTTCGCCTGGTCCGTTTACCACGCAGCCCATTACAGCGACCTTGATATTCTTTTTAACGCCTGCAAGAGCTTCCTCTACTTCACCTGCTACTTTGATAAGATCGATCCGTGTTCTTCCGCAGGTCGGGCAGGAAACAAATTCAACACCGTCAGTCATGCCAAGACCTTTCAGTATGTCACGGGCAGCATAGACCTCCCTCACAGGATCTCCTGTAAGAGATACTCTGATAGTTTCACCTATGCCGTCTGCAAGAAGTGACCCTATGCCTATAGATGACTTGATTATACCCATTCTCTCCGTTCCAGCTTCAGTAACACCAAGATGAAGCGGATAATCGGCTGTTTCGCTCATTTTTCTGTAGGCAGCTATCATGTTCTTTACGTTTGATGATTTGATCGAGATCACAATGTCGTCAAAGTCATAACGGTTGAGAAGTTTTACGTGGTTCATTGCGCTTTCGACCAGAGCATCAGGTGTTGGTCCGCCGTATTTTGCAAGGACTTCCTTCTCAACCGATCCGGAGTTTACACCGATCCTTATCGGTATTCCCCTGTTTGCACAGGCATCGGCTACAGCTTTTACCCTGTCCATGTCACCGATATTACCCGGATTGATCCTTATCTTGTCTACGCCGGCTTCAGCCGCCATAAGTGCAAGACGATAGTCAAAGTGAATGTCCGCAACAAGTGGAATATTTACTGCTTCCTTGATTGCAGGGATAAGAGCAACTGCATTTTTATCAGGAATAGCAGCGCGAACTATCTCACAGCCAGCCTTTTCAAGTGCAGCTGCCTGTTTTACACTTCCTTCTATATCGTCGGAACTTACATTCAGCATTGACTGTATGTAAATGTGACCGCCGCCGAATGTGAGGTCACCAAGTTTCACCTTTTTAACGTTTCTCATCTGAAAATACCTCCGGTATCAGCCGATATGCAGATCCGCAAACTTAGTTTGCGGATCTGCAAGGCAATATAAATAAATTAATTATAGTGTAAAACAAATACGTCTTTCCTGTCAGTTAGCAAAGATCTTTGAAATGTCTCCGACTGTTATGATGACCATAAGCAGCATCAGGCAGGCAATGCCTACAAAATGGACCATGCCTTCCTTTTCAGGCGGAACAGGTTTTCTTCTTATTCCTTCAATGATAAGGAATACCAGTCTGCCGCCGTCAAGTGCCGGAAGAGGCAGAAGATTGAATATACCCAGATTTACAGAGATCATCATGATAAGTGACATAAGACTTTCCAGTCCGTATGCTCTTACTGTTCCTATGGCTGAAACAATGCCAACCGGACCTGAAAGATCGTTTAATCCGTACTGACCTCTTACGAGATCAATTAAAGATATCCATATAAGTCTTGCAGTGCTGAGGGTATCTCTGAAGCCGAAGCTCATAACAGTGAAAAAGTTTTTATCTTCAGCTCTGCGCACCTTAAAGTCAACGTTGGTCTCGGCTTCCTTAAGTTCCTCTTTACCGTCATACTCTTCCTTTGAATCAAATGTAACGTAGTGTTCGTAAGGGATCTCATCAGTCGCAGCTTCAATATAGTAATAATATTTTCTGTAGAATTTTACATTATTAAGTATTACTTTTTTACCGTCGCGCTTAACAACAAGATCAAATACTCCGTCCTTGCTGTTTGCAAATTTATAGTTTATATCGCTGGTCGTAAAAATATGCATACCGTCCATGCTGAGGATCTCGTCACCGACCATAAGACCGGTCTGTTCACTTACAGCGCCGGGATAAAACTCACGTACAGTATTTGTTTTTATAACTTCTGAAATGAAACCTGCAGTAAATGCTGCAATAAGAAATCCGAGAATAAGGTTCATTACAGGACCGGCAAGTACAACTGCCATTCTGTGTCTGACCGGCTTCTTTCTGAAAGCACGGCAGTCATCACTGTCGTCATCCTCACCTTCCATTGCGCAGAATCCGCCTACAGGAAACAGTCTGAGCGAATATTCAGTTTCGCCCTTAACGAATCTGAAAATACTCGGTCCCATTCCTATGGCAAATTTGTTTACCTTAATGCCGCAGAGCTTGGCAACGGCGAAATGTCCGAATTCATGAAAAGCTACCAGGAAGCTGAACATGAGCAGGGCAATAAGTATATTGACAATATTCATTTCTTTCCCTCTG
>CADAPI010000152.1 GCA_902789705.1 uncultured Ruminococcus sp. | reverse complement strand
ATCATTTTACGAAAACTGATAACATAAAAACAGCATATCCTGCTCACGTAAATACGTAAACAGGATATGCTGTACTGTTTATAAGGAAAAAATTATCTGATAAGCCGCTGAAGTGTTTCAATAAGGTGCTCTGCTTCGACCGGTTTGGTCAGATGGGCGTTCATGCCGGACTGGAGAGAGAGCTTTACGTCATCGTCAAAGGCGTTGGCAGTCATTGCGATTATCGGAACGGTACGGGCGTCTTCACGGTCGAGGGAACGGATCTGTTCCGCTGCTTCAAGGCCGTTCATAACCGGCATGCGGATGTCCATGAGAATCGCGTCATATCTGCCGGCGGGACTTTCACGGAACATATCGACACAGGCTTTTCCGTCAGGGGCGTGGTCCACTTCCACACCGCAGGATTCAAGAATATTCCTAAGTATCTCTGCGTTGATGATCATATCTTCTGCCATGAGGATGTGTCTGCCTTCCAGTTTCACGGAAGCGGTATTATTCTCCTTCTCATTTACGTCAGCACCCGTTTCTTCTGCGGACAGGGCACCGTCCTGTGCTGTTTTCAGCGTAACGGTAACGGTAAATACTGAACCTTTTCCCTTTTCGCTTTCGACATCTATCTTTCCGTTCATCATGTCGATCATATTTCTGGTGATGGCCATGCCAAGTCCGGTGCTGCCGAACATTCCTCCGCAGTCGTTCTTTTCCTGGGAGAACGGCTCGAAAATTTTCGGAATGAAATCCTTATCCATACCTATGCCGGTATCCTTTACCGTGAACCGGAGGGTAACGTTATCTTCAAAACGGGCTGTTTCCTCGGTTATGAAGGTCACTGTTCCCGGAGACATGGTATATTTCACAGCGTTGGAAAGAAGATTTATGAGAACTTCCCTGAGTTTCATGTCATCGCCTATGCAGGTAAGAGCTGCAGACCCGCGTACCTCACAGCTGTACGCAATGCCTTTCTCACTGCACTGGGCGCCGATCATTGTGTTTACCTGTTTGAGAAGATCGCCAAGTACGAATTTTTCTGATTTTAAGGTCATGCGGCCGCTCTCGATATGTCCCATATCAAGTATATTGTTTATGAGGCCGAGAAGATGTGCCGCCGCAGCTTTTATCTTTTCAAGATGTCCCCTCGTCTCACCGGAAAGCTCCGGATCCTTTAACGCAATGTTATTGTACCCTATAATAGCATTCATTGGTGTTCGTATCTCATGGCTCATGGAATTTAAGAAAGCTGTCTTGGCTGCACTCGCTTCCTTCGCCTGAGTAAGGGCATCGGAAAGCGCATGATTCTTCGCCAGCTCCTCATTAGTCTCGCGGTCCACGTCTGAAATACCTATCTCAACGGTTCGAATCATGCCGTCGTCACGGCCTTCGGCTTTGCTGAGATCGGCTATCCTGATCATTTCGTACCTGTTTTCCGTGGTCTGATATCTGTATGAAATATTGGATGAGCCCGAAAGCAGAGTGCGGATATTTTCCGGATCAAGAAAATCAAGAAATCCTTCTCTGTCGTCACCGGAAACACGGTTGGTCGCATACCACGACGACATCTCTGAAAAAGATCCCGAAATACCGTCAAGGTCACTGCCGCTGTCTGTTTTTCCTTCTGAACGGTAACATACAGCAGTGTCGGTATCAAGATCGACATAGTAAATACTGCGGTAATCCGATTCAACCGCAGTGATGTACAGCTTAAGGTGTTCATTCAGCTTACGGAATGTACGGGTGAGTATTCCGACCTCATCATCGGCATTGTAATCGAGTGAAAAGTCGAATCTGTCGGCACTCAGCTTGCTCACCGCACTGGTCAGACGGCGCAGAGGCTCAACTATACGTCCGCTGCTTCCCGCGACAAGAGGAATAAAAACAGCCAAAAGCACTAGCATGAGGAGAATATTCAGAAGCATAAGCCGGTGGCATACCCTGTTGGTCTCGGATACCGGTACCGAAACGTTCAGTCTCATACCGTTGCTGAGACGTTTCCAGACTGCTTCTTTTTTTACTCCGTTGAATGTATAGACAATAATGCCGTCATCTTTCATGAGAGCTTTCGGAGCTTTCAGAGTCTGCGCATCTGATTTTCCGAGAGTATCTTCAAACGGATGATAGACGATATTGCCGGAATCGTCAGTAACGAAAGCATAGCCGTTCTCATAAAGACGTATGTTGTCCACCTGGTTTCTCATGGTGCTGCAGTCGATCTCAATACCAATGACACCGACAAATCTGCTGTCAAGATAAACAGGTACATTGTACGAAACCACGCGAACGTCAAGATTGTCGGTCACATACGGCGGCAGCCAGACAGGGCGGCCGGTATTTTTCGGTACGGTAAACCATACGAGTTCATCAGTATTAGCTGTGTCGTAAAGTGTAATATCCGTCACTTCGTGTTCAGTGAAACCTCTTCCGTCAAGATTGGTGTACCAGAACCCCTTTACATTTTCGGAAACCTGCGGATCAATACGGTAGTAATAGGTCAGAGCGCCGTTGGCAACACTCATCGTCCTTTCGAAAAATCCGCGCACTCTCTTCAGATGAGCCTCAAGTTCCCTGTCTTCAAGTGACGTAAGGTCTGCTTCAACGTAAGCCTGAACATTTATGACTGACTGTTCAACGCTGTTGAAATAATAATCAAGATTTTTTTCTCCGGTCTCACATAAAAGGCGGAGGCTCTGTCTGGCATATTCATCCCCGGTACGACTGATCACAGCCACACCAAGAACAGCAGATATCGTAACTGCAATTATTATTCCGCAGAGCGTAAGCAGCGATACTTTCGTCCTTATCGACTTAAATCCCATATCTGACTCCCCTTTTCTATATCATACTTTTATGTAACGGAAACACTGATCAAATCGGAAATCCGGCTTCGCCGTATTTCCGACGGAGGGATTTGCGGGGCGTCGTCCCGGACCCCACTCTGATTTATGAATAAATCAGCGTTTCCTGATAAATTCGAATGATACTTAAATTATAGCACGGATCTTATCAATTTAAAAGAGGAAATTTATAAGTTTCTGTATAAATTAAACGAAAAATATTTACATGTATCCAGTTTTATCCTTGAAACGTGCTTCCGCTTATGATAGAATTATTGTAATAACCGTTTATGAAAAGGGGGAAAGCAGACCGGACAGTCTGCAATGATCATGAATAATATTGCTGTCGCAAATGAAACCATAAAAATAACTGCCGAAGGCTGCTATGAAAAGGAAGGAAAAAAGATCACACTTCCGGAACACGACTATGCCGCAGTTATCGTATATTCACCTGAAAAAGGTGCAGAACTCGTTAATAAAACAGTGATCCCGGACGCACCGATGTGTAAGATAACAGTTACAACCGAAGATTCTTTCGGTGCCGCAGGAAGATTTGAAAATCCGTTTGTTATGAACTTCGCCAATGCTCACTGTCCGGGCGGCGGTTTCCGTCTCGGAGCAAACGCACAGGAGGAGGCGCTCTGCCGGTGCAGTACACTGTACGCTTCGATAACTTCCGACGGAGCCAAAGAGATGTATGTTCACAACAATACTCATATAAATCCGGTGGAGTCGGACTACATGCTCTATTCCCCGCATGTATGTGTGTTCCGTGACGACAAATGCAGCCTTATTTCCTCACCGTTCACCGCCGCCGTTATAACTCTCCCGGCACCTAACAGACGCGGTGCGGCCATCGTTGCATCCGGTAAGAAAATAGCCGAAGCAATGACAAGAAGAATAAGAATAATGCTCGCCGTCGCCGCAGAAAACGGCCATAAAAATCTCATCCCCGGAGCATGGGGCTGCGGTGCTTTCGGCAATAAACCGGATGATGTTTCAGAGTATTTCCGGAAAGTCATCATCGACGAAGGATACGGCAGACTGTTTGATAACATCTGCTTTGCCGTTTACGGAAAGGAAAACGGAAGAAACTATCTTGCTTTTAAAAAGAAATTTTCATAACAGAAAGAAATCCCGGAACAGTACGCCGCTGTTCCGGGATTTTGTACTTAAATGCAGTCTCGTCTTATGAAAGACCGATTTGTAAAGCAAATGAGTTTCAGCAATGTTCTGATCAGATAACAGCATCAGCCGGTCGCGATCACGATATCCATTGTTCCGTCATCGTAGATAACTGCACACATCGGAAGCCATGAATACCATTCAGCAATGGCAGAGCTTTCGAACTGATATCTGTCGTACCAGTGGTCGGTTCTTAATTTTTTACCGTAATGATCTGCGACTGCGCAAAGCTCGGAATGATTTAACAGAAATTCATCGTCTCCGTCACTTCTCAGCGGAATAAGCTTTCTGATATCGGGTATGTACTCCCAGCTTTCAACATGAGGAAGTTCCTTATAATGAGCTTCCAGCGCAGCGTTTACATACTCTGTCCTGCGGGCGAGGTCATCTTCATCGTTCATGCTGTGATATTCTGAAACGGCATTATAAATAACATCCTGCACATATTCGCAGATGCGGTCAGATTCGGTGTATTTCTCAGTCGTGCCGTAACGCGCCTGTTCCTTTCCCCATTCTTCATATGTATCAATATGACCGGCGACACGTTCCGGTGTGTTTACGTGTTTCTTCAGACACTTGTCATAGATGATCAGGGCCGTGATACAGACAATTACCGCTGCAATGATCCAGACAAACACTTTTCTGTGCTTCTGAAAAAGCCAGAGAAAAAGAGTGACTCCTGAAACCAGAAGCGGAATACCATATATCATTATCCTCCAGAAAAATACATATACGATAGCGTCAGCGATACTGTCAAGACCTCCGTCCGGTCCGAACTTCACACCGACAAGTGAATATAGTGCCGTTCCTGCGATGATCCATAAAACGGAAAGTCCCAGAATGATCAGCAGTTTCGTGTTTGTAATATGAAATAATTCTTTCATTATACACCTGTTATGCCTTGAAGAGGCAGCGGATGAAGTTGTACATAAGCGGTGTTACAGTCTTGTTGTCATGTCCGCCGCCCGGAACTGAAATGTAGATGTTTTCTGTTCCGTGTGCGGTAAACAGGTCGCTGTACTGCTTCGGATAAGTACCTACCATGCCGTCATTTGTACCGCCTGCGATCATGAGAACGTATGGTTCATACGGTGCATCGATACGCATATCGTCCTTGCTCATAACGCCCGGATGATCCATGAACTGATCCTTTGTCGGGAAAATACCAGGCGCCGGTGCTCCGGCACCGATATAGCCTACCTTGTCAGAACACTTCATTCCGATGTAGAGTGATTCTCTGCCTCCCATTGAAAAGCCTGCAACTGCGGTATTCTCACGTCCTGTGGCAACTGAGTAGTGAGATTCTATATACGGCATAAGGCTGTCAGGAAAATCTTCAACGAATGCATCGTAGTACGGAACATCTGCTGAACCGTTTCCGCTTTCCTTGTTTGATGCCGGATTAGTGTACTGATGTGTGAACACTATGATCATCGGCTCTGCTTCGCCGCTCTTGATAAGGCTTGTGGCAATTTCCAGTATTCCCATGCCGTTTACCATAGCGTTTTCATCTCCGCCGTAACCGTGGTTTACATAGAATACAGGATACTTTTTGCTCTTGTCATATCCCGGCGGGAGCCAGACATTTGCGTTCTTGTCGTGGTTGGCCTTTTTTGAGAAATAAGATATGTGTTCAAGCTTTCCCTCGGCTTTGCCCATTGCAGATGAAGGAACGCTTGTTGTTATCTGATCACGGATCTTGGACATATATGCAGTGTCGTGAGTTACAGCAGGTTCTGACGTTGGTACGGAAAGTGATGAAGGATCAAGGATAACTGATTTGAGCAGTGAAAGATCTTTTATAGTTATCTTTTTATCATCATCAAGATCGGCAGCAGCAGAATTGTCAAGTGAATCTTTCGTTCCGAGCATGTAGTCAATGAGCATCTTAAGATCAGTGCTGTTTACAGCCTTGTTTCCGTCAATGTCGCCTTTGATCCCGCTGCCTGACGGAGACGGTGAGGCTGAAGGTGAAGGAGAAGGTGACGGAGCGGCCGCGCTGCCCTTTGAGATAACGATATTGTCAACGTAGAAGTCACAGGTATCTGTATCTGTTTCGATGTAGAAAACAGGAGCTGATCCGCTCTTTACTGTGTAGCCTTCGGCTGAAAGCTCTGCCCATTCGCCTGAAGCGATATCGCCTTCAGCAAATGTATCGTATTCCGCACTGTTTCCGGAACCGTACTGAACTGAAAGCTTGAATTTTACCTTGTCACCTGAATTCTGCTTTATTCTTGCAGAAACATTTATCGTGCTTCCCGCCGGACAGAGACTGCTGATGTCGTATGAAATACCGTTCCAGGCTGCTGTACGTCCTGTAACAGCGGCTGACTTTGCTCCCCTGTCGTATTCAGCCTTTGACGCCGATACACTCGCACCGCCGCGTGATGCCCAGCCTGAAAGTCCGTTTTCAAAGCCACATCGGAGAAGTTCATTTTCGCCAAGCGGTTCTTCAGGTTCAGAAGGCGTATCGGAAGCTCCTTCAAGATAATCCGGTTCTTCAGGTTCAGAAGGCGTATCGGAAGCTCCTTCAAGATAATCAGAAATGACCTCTGACCAGAACTTACCCATTTTCTCATAGCCGGCACCGCTTGGATGGAGGTTATCGGAAGACATGTCTGCCATTCCGTTGAGTGACCCGTGAACGTCAGCGAACTGAACGTTGTCGCCATATGATTCTGCGACCTTCTTTACTGTGTTATTGTAATTCGCAACACGCTGTGCATTGCCGCCGTATGCTGTAAATTCAGGAATAGATCCCATGAAGATCACACCGTCTTCAGACATATTTCCGAGAATATAGTCGATGAGAGTGTGAAGGTCTTTTTCACAGTCGCTTAAGTTTCTGTTGGCAGTCATATCGTTGGTGCCTATGATAAGCAGAACGATGTCTGGATTCGCCTTCTTTACAGCATCTTTGCTCTTGAGTCTTTCAA
>CADAPI010000151.1 GCA_902789705.1 uncultured Ruminococcus sp. | reverse complement strand
AATGGGAAAATGTATTGAACATTCAAAGCGAACAATGATCATCGGCGGCGGTGTTGCCGGACAGATGCTTATGACGGAGATCAAGAATGCGCAGCATTCCGAGTATGAGGATGACAAGCTGGCGGCTCAGTTTGATCCGGTCTGCATCATTGACAACGATCCTGACAAGATCGGTACGGAGATAATGGGGGTAAGGATAGTCGGTCCTTCGTCCGACATTCCGCACTTTGCGAAGAAATTCAGGGTGGAACAGATCATTCTTGCCATTCCTTCACTTACTGAGGAACGACGCAAGCTGATCATTGACCTCTGTAACGAGACGCTGCTTCTTGATGACAATGCAAGTCTTCTCGGACAGGTGCGTGACATCAAGGTGGAGGAACTTCTCGGCCGCGATCCTGTTACGTTCAACAACAAGAATATCAAGGCTTTCGTACATGACAAGGTATGTATGGTAACGGGCGGCGGCGGATCCATCGGTTCGGAACTTGTTCGCCAGATCTCAAAGTATAAGCCTAAGCAGATAATCATCGTTGATAGAGATCCAGCAGGAACTTATCATGGAATACGGCGATGACCTTAATCTTGTTACACTTATTGCATCTGTCCGCGACTACTACCGCATGAACCAGATCTTTAAGACATACAAGCCGGATGTTGTGTTCCACGCGGCTGCCCACAAGCATGTACCGCTTATGGAAGACTCACCGATGGAGGCCATCAAGAACAACGTTATCGGTACGTTCAACGTTGCGACACTTGCGCAGTATCACAATGTAAGGAAGTTCGTTATGATCTCGACAGACAAGGCAGTAAACCCGACAAATGCGATGGGTGCGTCAAAGCGCTGCTGCGAGATGATCGTTCAGTTCCTTGCTCAGCAGAACGAAGGATGTACGGAATTCGTTGCAACACGTTTCGGAAACGTACTCGGTTCAAACGGATCAGTTATCCCGATATTCAAGAAGCAGATAGAGCAGGGGAAGCCAGTTACTGTAACTCATCCTGATATCATCCGCTACTTCATGACCATTCCGGAGGCGGTAAGCCTGGTTATGGAAGCCGCAGCGATGGCCAAGGGCGGCGAGATATTCGTTCTCGACATGGGCAAGCCGGTAAAGATCGTGACCCTTGCGGAAAACCTTATCCGTATGTACGGCAAGGAACCGTATATCGACATTCCGATAAGATTCACAGGTTTGCGTCCGGGTGAAAAGATTAAGGAAGAGCTCCTCATGATGGAGGAAGGCCTTCAGAAGACGACCAACAAGCTTATCTACATCGGCAAGCAGATAGAAATAGACGAAGACAACTTCGCCTCCGACCTCCGGGAGCTCCGCGATGCAGCGAAGAAGAACAACGAAAAGATCGCCCTCGAAGCTCTCCACAAAATGGTCCCGACCTTCACAACCCCTGAAGCGTTCAACAGCAAGATCCTGCAGCACGACGCTTAATGGGTGATTAACTGAATACAAAAACACCGCCGTCCGGGGTGCCGCAGTGTGTGAGAACACTGTGGTGCCGAGACGGCGGTTTGTTGTTTTTTGAGTCAAAACCTATATGTATAGGCAACTTTGCTTGTAAGCATCTAGTGAATTGTCGCTTTTGTCTAAGCAAGTCTAATTAGACTAGAATGGATAATAGAGAGTACAAAAATTGTGCTCTGCTGGAATGTGTTAAAGAACAGAAACTCCTAATGAAATAGCTAACTGGCGGACGTTGTCTTCGGAGAGTTTACTGATTCTTGCAATAACTGAAGCTGACATGTTACCTTCACGAAGAAGATCGGCAGCCACTTCTTTATTTCGTTCATTACGCCCTTCCTCGCGTCCTTCTTCAATAAACAGGTTCATGTATTTCTTTTCGTCAAATTCTTCAAATAACATATTCTTCACCTCCGCACGGTTTGCAATGATGAATGGTTTAATGATGAAATCATCAGGCATTTCTTCAACTGCTTTATCTACGGCATTTTCAAGATTATAGCCGTTCTTCTGATGGATTCTGATTCTGTCAATCAGCCATGAATATTCGTACAGTGGCTCGCAGGCTTCGAGAATTTCGTTATTCTTTCCGAAGTTGATATTAAGCATCGTAACTTCAACTTCAATGTCTCCCTTATCTGCATAAGCATCACTTAGATGAAGAAGTTTTGATTCTGGCTGTTCTTCAGTTCCGTTGTAAAAACATTTGTAATGAATTTATTTCTATAAATATTATAACATTTCTAAATTTACTTTACAATAGAATTTTCTATGGTGTACTGATAATCAACTGATTATTGAAGCATGATTTCGGTTAGAATGTTATGAGTATGAATATTCTGAATGACAGAAGAAATAAAACAGTCAGGTCAGTGACCTGGCTGTTCTAGGATAGTACGCCGCAGGCGTTCATTTAAAAATGGTGGCGCCTGCGGCGCAATAGAAAACCCTGCTCACCCTAGCAGGGTTGATTTACGAAAATACGATATGCAGACTAATAAGCAATTTAATTCTTTTCAGTTTCTGCTTTGATCTTTTCAAAATCAGCAAGCGAGATGCCAGTGCAGTTGATAATAATATCATCTGAAACACCGCTGGCAAGCAGACTGCGCGCAGTAGAAATCCGGTTTTCAGCAACGCCTTCGTTTTTACTATCTCTGAGTGCTTTATAAATGTCAAATCCTTCAATAGGTTCATCAAGCATCATCTGCATAACTCTGAACGCCTCCTCTTCATTGACAAACGTATTTACATTCTTTGCTTTGTTTATTATTCCAATAAAAACTCTAATAAACCATTCACGTGAATAATGATATGTCTGACCTGTTATGATCTCTTTTTTGAATGCCGCTTTAAGTTTTTTGCTGCACTCCAGAAGATCAGAAAGAACTTCCTTTTCGTCTTCCTCAGTGTGCTTATTCAGCAGAAGATTTTCATACCTCATTGAGTAGAAAGGTAACATAGGGAACATGTAATTATCAAGCATATCATCAAAAGAGTAATCTGCAATGTAGATCACACGCGCACAATACTCAATTGTTTTCTCTGGGGTTATCTTCACCCTCATGTTTAGCTTATCAAGAACCTTGTTTCCTTTTCTGAGGTAGAAAACAGCCGGCTGCGGAAAATTAAATTCATATATCCCGTCTGCTGCTATAATCTTTCCGTGAATCTCTGCACCGCGGAAACCATAGTCGAATATCCTTATCGCCATTTCGTCATCATCATAGGACTGGATCTCAATGAGGAACATCTCATCTTCTATTCTGACTAAGTAGTCACAGCGTTTCTGTTTAAGATCAGTTGTGTTTGATTCCGTCGATAATCTTTTGACTTCGGATTTAACTGAAAAATTCTTTGAAAACATATGATTGATAAACTGAATCAGGTTTTCATCCTTAAGTGAATCGAGCGAACTCTTGGCGATGCCATCAAAATTGGCAATAGTGTTTTTTAACATGTTGTCCATTGTATATCTCTCCTTGGAAATTAATATTATATGTATATTATACCATAAATCTAATTACTGGTAAATACACAAAATAGCCAAATGACAGCATGGTAAATTATAGATTTGTAATGATTTTACATAAAAGCTAGTGCCAATAATCAACAGCATCTTATATTTATAGTATATCATTTTTCTGTTATTAGTACAAGTGAAATTAATAAAATCCATGCCTGGCATATGGTGGCGCCTGCGGCGCGATAGAAACCCCTGATTTTCTCAATCGTTAAAGATGTGTATGCAGCAACAGTTGCTATTGAATGCGAATTATTAATATAACGTATCATAATAGGTTTGAGTTCAGAATCGCTAAGTCCTTGATACTGTTATCGGCTGATATTAATTTTTTTCTGGAATGTCATTTGATTCGTCATCTGATGTGAAATTCTCGCAGCAGTAATTCCAGAATTCATCGTTCGTAACCAGTCCGCGTATAAGAAAACTGAAATCTCCGGTGTTTGTTACGCAAAGCATTGGATAATAACGTCGGAATGATTCTTTGTCACGTTCAAGTTCATCGTAAATAGTCTTCCAGTGATCAAGTGTCAGTATAAAACATTTTAGATGACCGGCAAGAAATTTAAACAATTCAGATGGGTTATATGACATCAGTTCCTTAAGTTCTTCGTGCTCGTTACATGTCTGGTATGTCTTAAAAGAGCTTTTTATAGCTTTAAGCATAGATGGGTGAATAGTACAGCCGGGTTTAAAATATACAAGATCTTCGTAATTGTTTATATCGTATTTCTGCATTTCTTTTCCATACGAATCTATATAATCGTTTATCATTTTACGGCCTTTTTCCTTGATGTCAAGTTTGTTTTCAAGAAATTTATCGATAACTTCATTCACGTTAATAAGATTGCCGAAGCACTCCGTGAAAATTTTTCTCATCTCATCAAGAGGGATATATCTGTCCGGACCGGCACTGAGATATGATCCCAGAAAGAATGTGGCAAACATTGAAGGTACGCCATATGGATCAGAACGTTGTTTCAGATCAAAAGGATCGGTGCAGTCTTTATCCTTAATATGCATTGAACTATCAAGTATTTCTCTGATCAGTTGAGCACATTTTCCCGGATCGTTATGATCAAAATCGGCGAGTTCACAGAAGCTTTTAAGATCATCACTTTCACGGAAATAATCACGAAGATTACGTGTAAATTCATAAGAACCGATTTCGGATTTTTTTAGCTTTTCGCCCCAGTATTTTCTTATACATTCTTCAGAAAAATGTTTTCTCTGAAACTCGCCAAACTCGTTGTAATCAGTTCCCAGATATACACGTCTCAGCAGACGCAGCTTTCTGTAGTCATCAAAGTCATCAAATTTATCTATGCGTTCATACAGATCTTCAAGTCTGCATGTTATTGGCGGCTTGATTTCTTCACCGAGTGCTTTCGATGCCATCTGTGCTGCATTTATACACTGACCGTATGTGATATCTCCGTGTACTGTTGCCTGTATGCCAAGCATTTGTTCAGCCATGCAACCGATTGCCAGAAGCCCCATGTGATAAGGTTCGCCCTGAGTTTTGCCGCCCCAGATGTTTTCTATATTATGGCTTCCTTCGGCTTCATCCAGAATGTCTTTTTCTTTAAAACGAAGAATATCGTATTTTTCACCTTCGTATGTGTCAACTCCGAATTCTTTAGGTGTAAAATGGTCTTCAGCACTCTTGTAACTTGGAAAACTACCGGTCACTCTCCATCCTTTTCCGGAATGAAACGATTTTTCATCAGTTGATATAATACATTTTACCGACTGATTTTTGATTTCTTCAACTGAAAATTCGTAAAATCCAAATTTCTTTGCCATAACAAGAGATTTTTCATACACAGGAGCCCATTCTTTCTGTGTAATAGTGTCTGTCATTTCTAAACTTAAAAATACGCCCATATTGATTACTTAAGAGTTTAAAACTCTTCCTCCTTTTCTTGATTATAGAATTATTATAATCTAATAATATAGATTTGTCAACGATAATTTGTATTTTATTGCAAAAATGTTGCGAGCCGAGGCGAAGATAACGTAAAAGAAATGATATGCTGTGGAATATAGATGCTAAAAACGTAAAAATTATATTCCAGGCTGATGATTTATTATGCAGTTATGGAAGCCAGGCCGGTGGCCTGGTTGTATTAAAATAGTACGCCGAAGGCGTTCCATTTAAATGGTGGCGTCTTCGGCGCAATAGAAAACCCTGCTCGGTGAGCAGGGTTGGGGAGAAAGGTAAATTCGCCGGAGCGAATTTACTCATAGAATACTGGCTGCACTTCAGCCGGCACCATTTACGATCAAGTAAGACAGTGGTTACTTTTTAAGCATACTCTGTATCTCTTCGTCAGTAAAACCACGTTCCCTGAGCGATTCGATAAGAGTGTTGATCTCATGCTTAACAGATTCGTTCTCGAGCTTAACAGATTCATTCTCGAGCTTAACAGAATTGATCTCCTGTTTGACGGTTTCATTCTCGAGTTTTAAATTCTCGGATTCTTTCTTAAGTGCCTTAAGCTGGCTTTCGGCAAACTCAACCTTTCTGCCGGCAACTTCGAGTTCTTCGTGTATTTCTGCAAATGCCTGTAACATGTTGTATCCTCCTTCTTCGTTTTCCGGTATCTCGATTCCGGTCATAACTGATATGAAAGTTCTGGCTATGTGGTCGAGGTTTATGTATTTGCTGCCGTTGTTTTCAACGTATTTGATCAGTTCCTTCCTATTCTTCGATAACTTTATAGCGACTCAGCTTTAATTTTTCAAATTCAGCAACAGAAAACCCTGTCCGGTGAGCAGGGTTGGGTGCGACAGGCAAAGTCTGCCGTTTTACTTCATTCCTCCCCGGCTTTGAAATTGTAAACCGGCTTGATAATATCGTTTATTTCGGCAGTGTCGCCGATATTATTCACTATGTCATCGATCGACTTGTACGCCATCGGGCATTCGTCGAGGGTCTGGGCGTTTACTGATGTGGTGTAGATGCCTTTCATCTGTTTTTTGAATTCCGAGACAGTGAAGCTTTCTTTTGCCTGTGAGCGGGACATCAGGCGGCCGGCGCCGTGCGGGGCTGAAAAGTTCCAGTCAGGATTGCCTTTGCCGGTGCAGATAAGGCTTCCGTCACGCATGTTTATCGGAATAAGCAGTTTCTGACCGGATGCGGCTGATACAGCGCCTTTACGAAGTATCATTGTATCGGTGTCTATGTAGTTGTGAATGGTGGTGAACTGTTCGGTAACGTGCAGATGCATGCCTTTTATGATCTCATCCATCATCGCCTGGCGGTTCAGCATGGCAAACTGCTGTACTATTTTCATGTCGTGGATGTACTGGTCGAAAAGTTCGCCCTCGCAGTATGCAAGATGCTTCGGAACATCCGGACCGGTGACCTTTTTGAGTTTCAGAAGTTCCGTCTGTATCTCACTTTCACGGCCTTCGCTTTTCAGCTTTTCAATGACAGCTTTTATTTCGTCCCTGTTATCAGTATGCAGCCGCTTAAACGCTTCCTCCTGATAGTACTTTGCCGTTTCCACACCAAGATGTCGTGAACCCGAGTGGATGACGATATACATGCTGCCGTCACTGCCTTTGTCCGCTTCGATAAAATGATTTCCGCCTCCGAGTGTGCCGATACTGAGTTCCGCGCGCTCCGGATTGATGTGCTTATAGCAGTGTTTCCATTCCGCAGCCTATGTCAACGCCGACAAGATTCGGTACGACCTTGTCAGTGATCGTCATTGTAGTACCGATCGTACATCCTGCGCCGGCGTGAACGTCCGGCATTATTCTTATAACAGCACCTTCGCTCATCGGCTGGCTGCAGAGCTCAGCTATCTGTGCCATCGCATTTTCGTCTGCTACATCAGTAAATATCTTTGCAAAGCCAAATTTTCCTTTTACTTCCTTCATGTTTCTTCCTTTCTTAAAATGTGTTTTTCTGTTTAATATGTTTTTCCGGAGGAGGCATCTGCGGGACTTCGCTCCGGACTGATTTATGAATTGATCAGCGTTTCCTGAGAATTATGCGGAACATAACAACAGTATATCACACCCGGCAGGAAAAAACCAGTAATTCGCAGACTAAATAATATCCAAATTATAACACTCACAGATATATTTTTATGTGATTATTAACAAATATACTTGAATATCCGCGCAAATTGTGTTAAAATATATTTGTAAACAGACAGGGAGTACACTGATCTGTGCAATGACCGGTGCTCCGTGGTCTGAAACAGAAAGGAGAGATATATATGGATATGCAGATGATTCTGTGGGCAGTGATTTTTGTACTTGCTGTTGTTATTGAACTCTGTTCAATGCAGCTGATATCGATCTGGTTTGCAGTCGGTGCGCTGGCAGCTTTCGCATCTTCATTTAAGCTTCCGTTTGTCGGGCAGCTTACAGTTTTTGTGATTGTTACTGCTGTCATGCTGCTTGCAACAAGACCGCTGTTAAAAAAGCTCAGAAAGCCTGCTGTCCCTACAAACCATGAACTTGACCTCGGTAAAACTGCACTAGTTATCGAAGACATTGACGCATCAGCCGGAACCGGACGCGTAAGGGTCCAGGGAATTGACTGGAGTGCATCCACAAAGGACGGAAGCACGATAAAATCCGGTGAGACTGTTAAAGTAGTTGAAGTCGGCGGGGCAAGACTTACAGTTGAAAAAACCGTTTAAGTTCATGAGAAAAAGAGAAAAACAAAACGAAACAATGAAAAGGAAAAGGTGAACACTATGGGAGTATATGTAATTATAGGTATTTGCATTATTTTATTCTTTATTATCATTTCATGCATCAAGATCGTTCCTCAGGCACAGGAGTTCGTAATCGAAAGATTCGGCTCGTACTACGAATCATGGACAACAGGTATCCACTTCTTAGTACCGTTTGCTGACAGGATCGCCAAGAAGATATCGATCAAGGAACAGGTAGTTGACTTCAAGCCTCAGCCGGTTATCACAAAAGATAACGTTACAATGCAGATCGATACAGTTGTATTTTTCCAGGTAACAGATGCAAAGCAGTTTGCATACGGCGTGGAAAAGCCGATGGCAGCCATCGAAAATCTTACAGCTACAACACTCCGTAACATCATCGGTGAACTCGAACTCGATGCCACACTTACATCAAGAGACTTCATCAACACAAAGATCACAGCAAAGCTTGACGAAGCGACAGACAGATGGGGCATCAAGGTAAACCGTGTTGAGCTCAAGAACATCCTTCCTCCTCGTGAGATCCAGGATGCGATGGAAAAGCAGATGAAGGCTGAACGTGAAAGACGTGAAAAGATCCTTCAGGCTGAAGGTGAAAAGAAATCAGCAGTCCTCGTTGCAGAAGGTGAAAAGGATTCACAGATCCTCCGTGCTGAAGCTGAAAAGCAGGCTCAGATCCTCAAGGCTCAGGCTGAAAAGGAAGCAATGATCCTCCGTGCCGATGCTGCAAGGGAACAGAAGATCCTTGAAGCTACCGGTGAAGCAAGAGCTATCGAACTTGTACAGCAGGCACTTGCTGACAGTATCGTAAAACTCAACGATGCATCTCCGAGCGAAAGGGTTATCGCACTCAAGTCGCTTGAAGCTTTTGCAAAGGCTGCAGACGGCAGGGCTACAAAGATCATTATTCCAAGCGAGATCCAGGGAATTGCAGGTCTTGCTGCAGGAATCAAGTCAGTAGTTGATATTGACGACAAGAAACAGAACGGATAATAATCTTTAACGGAAATAACTGATCCCCGGCGTATATACCTTTAAAAATTATATACTTCCGGGGATCCTGTTTTTATATTTGTTGTGATCAGTGGATTAATACGGGGGTGTACAGTTTGACTGATGAAAAATTCATTTTAGATAATTTCGAAAACGCTCTGGAGGAAAAACAGATAATTGCATATTTCCAGCCGGAGATCAGAGCTCTTACAGGAAGCGTCTGCGGATGTGAGGCGCTTGCAAGATGGATACTTCCGGACGGTACGGTCATTCAGCCTGTGGAATTTGTTCCTGTACTTGAAAAACATGAGCTTATACACAAGCTTGACTTAGCTATACTTGAACGTGTATGCGATGCCTATCTGTATCTTAAGGAGAAGGACATCAGTACTGTACCGTTTTCCATAAATCTTTCAAGGATAGATTTCTATCACAGAGACATGCAGCATGATATCACGGAAATCCTTGAACGACGCGGTGTTCCGCGTGATGCTGTTAATATTGAGATCACTGAAAGTGTTATGCTTGACGAGCCGGCGGCTCTGAAGGAGAATTTTGAAAAGTTTCACGAATCGGGCTTCAACATCTATATGGATGACTTCGGAAGCGGTTTTTCATCTCTCAATGTACTTAAGGATTATCAGTTTGATGTGCTTAAAATAGACATGCGTTTCTTAAGCAACAATGGAAAGCGTTCAAAGAATATCCTGGCAGCTATAATAAGCATGGCCAAGGTGATCAACATTCATGCACTCGTCGAGGGCGTTGAGACAAAGGAAGATGTTGACTTCCTGAAAAGCATAGGCTGTGAGATCTTTCAGGGATACTACTTTTCAAAGCCTCTTTCGCTTGATGATCTGGCCGAATTCTTCATTGAATGTCCTGCCGGTGTGGAAATACCTGAGGAAAGAACCTACATGGAAACGGTCGGACGTGTTAATTTCCTGAGTCCGAATCCTATGGGATGCAGCAGTACATCCTTTTCGGAAGATGAGGATATCTGCGGATATGTCAGCGGCGTATCTTTCGGCCTTATCGAGTACAATGGTGTTGATGCCAATTATCTTTACATAAACGACGCCTATAAAAAAGATCTTCTCAAGCTTGGTATCAGTTCTGAAAAAGCTCTGGAAGCTGCGGTCAATGAAGACGAAAGAAAGTTTCATCAGGTGTTCTTTGATTTCATGGACATGGTCTGTGAAACTGATGAAATACAGACTATCGACAATGTCATGAACTGCGGTTATTTCACCTTCAAGGCGAAGCGCGTTGCAAGCTACGGCAACCGCACCATGATAGCTGCGATGATCAATCTTTACGATCCGCATATTTCAGATAACCGTTCTGATGACATGCAGGAATTCAGCCAGGTAGTTTATTCGACTTATGAAATCGTAATAATGATGTACCCTGATGAAGACAGGATCCACAAAATCTATTCAAGTTCCGGTTTTAAGAACCTTTTTAACAGTGAAAGCATAAATTTCGGACTTAAGTATTTCATGGAAAACTATATCCATAAAAATGACCAGGCGAGATTCAGGGACTTTTTCATAAGCGAAAAGTACTGCGAGCGAATGGATGCAGAAGGAACAACATTTATTGAAGAACCGTTCCGTCTGCTGTCTGTAAATAATATTTACAGATGGATCTGTATGCGTGTAACAAGAGCTTTTGCTGCCGCTGAACCGAAGTATCTGCTTACGGTACAGTCGATAAACAGGAATCTCGTTGATCTGTTAAGCGATAAGTATGAATAACTGATATACGAAAAAACTGCGTGACCATAACGGCCGCGCAGTTTCTTTTTTGTCTTTTCGCAGAAATACCGGAAAATCCGGATGTTCTGTTT